>JAFDAE010000100.1 GCA_019314005.1 Deltaproteobacteria bacterium
CGCGGCCTTTTCCATGACAACATCCGAGTACATTGCCAATAAACGCCGATAGGCATCATAGACAAAGCGAGGCTCACCGCTCTTTTTTATAAGCCCGGGAATGGTCTTTGTGGTAAGCCCTACGTTAAGAATAGTTTCCATCATGCCCGGCATGGAAGCGCGGGCGCCGGAGCGGACACTCAGAAGAAGCGGGTCTTTTACATCGCCGAACTTGCGCTTCATGATCTTCTCTACCTTTGCCAGAGCTTTATCCGACTCTTGCTTCAGGCCGACGGGATACTTCTTCTTTCTTTCATAGAATTCATTACAGACATCGGTGGTGAGAGTATACCCTGGAGGAACCGGCATGCCGAGATTGACCATTTCAGCAATGTTTGCGCCTTTGCCACCCAACAAATTTTTCATGCCGGCTCTACCCTCGGCCTTTCCGTCACCGAAAAAATAGACATGCTTCTTCTTCATAACCAGGCTCCTTTCTCAACTTACAAAGATTTTTATTGACACTGTCATATAAAGACTTAATTGCACGAAAAACATTTTTAACCCGTAACCCGCAACTCGTAACTCGTAACTCGCAACCCTGTACTTACGTTCCCATGTCCCAGGACGAGAGATACTTCGTTTGTTCCCCGGTAAGTTTATCAATCGAGATCCCCATGGAAGCGAGTTTCACTTCCGCGATATTTGCGTCGATTGCTTCCGGTACAGGATAGACCCCCACCTTGAGAGGAGATTCACGTTTGACCAAATATTCAGCGCTAAGCGCCTGATTCGCAAAGCTCATATCCATAACGCTTGAAGGATGTCCCTCGGCAGCCGCAAGGTTGATCAGACGTCCTTCACCTAAGACGTTGACCCTTCTCCCGTTCTGTAAGGTATATTCCTCTACGAAAGGTCTTATAGTTCTCTTGCCGGTGCTGATCTCCTCAAGCCCTTTTAAATCGAGTTCAACGTTGAAGTGCCCCGAATTGGCAACAATCGCGCCATCTTTCATAAGGTTAAAATGCTCTTTCCTGATCACATTGATGTTTCCTGTCAGCGTACAAAAAATATTCCCGATCTTGGCGGCCTCTTCAATGGGCATTACGCGAAATCCATCCATAACCGCCTCAAGGGCCTTGAGCGGATCAACCTCTGTAACGATAACGCTTGCTCCCATTCCTCTCGCGCGTGTTGCAAGGCCGCGGCCGCACCACCCGTAGCCGCATATCACAAAGTTTGTTCCCGCAATCAGACGGTTGGTAGCACGAATAATTCCATCGATCGTACTTTGTCCCGTGCCGTAGCGATTATCAAATAAGTGCTTCGTGTTTGCGTCGTTAACCGCGATAATAGGGTATTTCAGAACGCCGTCCTCTGCCATACTTCGGAGTCGTATAATTCCGGTCGTGGTTTCCTCGGTTCCCCCCTGAACACCACCGATCAGTTCAGTTCGTTCGGAGTGCAAAATAGAAACCAGATCAGCTCCGTCATCCATTGTAATATGCGGTTTCATATCCAGGATCGCATTAATATGGTCATAATAGATTTTATTGTCCTCACCTTTTATAGCAAACACCGGAATATTGTCATGCTGTACAAGCGAAGCAGCAACATCATCCTGCGTGCTTAAGGGATTGGAAGCACATAAATAGACCTCTGCTCCACCCGCTTGAAGTGTCTGCATAAGGCTTGCCGTCTCCGTAGTGACATGAAGACAGGCGGCCATCTTAATCCCCTCCAACGGGCGTTCTTCTTCAAAACGTTTTTTGATCTGGTTCAGCACAGGCATGCTCTGGTTTGCCCACTCTATACGTAGCTTCCCGTCTTCTGCCAGCTTGCTATCTTTAATGTCGTAGTTCATCATTATATCCTCTCTCTCAGCTACAGGCCTGCTTTCTCTTTCAACACATCAACCATGTCAGTCTTTTCCCACGTAAACCCCTCTTCATCTCTTCCAAAATGCCCGTATGCTGCGGTCTTTCTATAAATGGGCCGAAGAAGATCAAGATACTCGATGATAGCGGCCGGTCTAAAATCAAAGACTTCTTTTACAATCTCTGCGATGCGGCTGTTCGGTATAACCCCGGTATCAAATGTGTCAACAAGGATAGATACGGGTTCCGCCACACCTATCGAATAGGCGAGCTGAACCTCGCATTTCTTGGCCAATCCTGCAGCCACAACGTTTTTAGCCGCATAACGCGCCATATACGAAGCGCTCCGGTCCACCTTGGATGGGTCTTTGCCGGAAAAGCACCCTCCGCCGTGACTCCCTTGTCCTCCGTAGGTGTCCACGATGATCTTCCTGCCGGTAAGGCCGCAGTCTCCCATTGGACCACCAATCACAAAACGGCCTGTGGCATTGATAAACATGCGCGTGTCACCGTCAATCATATTACGGGGGACGACCTTTTTGATTACCTCTTCTATGATCGCTTGTTTCAATTCAGAATAGGAAACATCGGGAGAATGCTGCGCCGCGATAACAATCGCGTCAACCCGCTGGGGGCTCCCATTTTTGTATTCGATGGTAATCTGTGATTTTCCGTCCGGACGAAGAAAATCGAGCGAGCCGTTTTTTCTTACGCGCGCCAAGCGCCGGCACAATTTATGGGCATATGCAACAGGCATGGGCATCAATTCAGGCGTATCATCACAGGCATAACCAAACATGAGCCCCTGATCCCCCGCGCCCTGCTCTTTAAACAAACCCGCTCCCGAATTGACTCCCTGGGCAATATCAGGAGATTGGTGGTCAATGCTGGTAATGACGGCACATGTCTTCCAGTCAAATCCCATGGAGGAAGAATCATAGCCTATCTCACTAATGGTCTCTCTCGCAATTTCAGGTATATCCGCATAACAAGAGGTGGTGATTTCACCTGCAACAAACACCATCCCCGTTGTTACCAGGGTCTCGCAAGCCACACGCGCCGTCTTGTCCTCGGCTAATATAGCGTCTAAAACAGAATCGGATATAGCATCAGCTATCTTGTCCGGATGACCCTCCGTAACTGATTCAGAAGTAAACAGAAAGTTTTGGTTACTCATTTTTCCTCCCTTATTCTATTCTGCGCATCCACATGGATAAGCACAGATTGAAACCCTTCTATCTCATCATCGCTCAACATGACATAGCAAGTAATGATAATCAAATCTCCCGGGGCGCCTTTTCTGGCTGCGGCGCCGTTTAGGCATATGACACCGCTGTCCGGTTCCCCTTCAATTGCATATGTTTCAAACCGTTCTCCATTATTAATATTATAGACCTTTACCATCTCATACGGAAGTATTCCGGCGGCCCTCATCAAAGTCGCGTCAACGGTAAGGCTCCCCTCATAGTTAAGGTCCGCTTCGGTTACAACGGCTCTATGGATTTTTGATTTTAAAAAGGTCCTGTACATATCTCTTATCACTCTTAAAACTTTGTTTTAAACATCAATATAAAATTAATGCAAGAATTATATTTTGCTCAACGAACACTTCGCAAAACCGCGTTGTCAATCAAACGCGCCTTCCCCACATATACCGCAAGCGCCATCAGCGCTTCTTTATCAATCTGATCCACATCCTCCAATATTTCCGGATCACATATAGAAATGTAATCTATTCTGGTGTGGGGCCTTGACAGGATAAGTTCTCTCGCCGTTTTAATAATTCGCTCAGGGCTCTGCTCACCCTGTTCCACAAGCTTTTGTGAAGTCTGAAGGACCTGAAAGAGAACAGTTGCCGAGGCCCGTTCCTCTTTTGAAAGATAAGAGTTCCTGGAACTCATGGCCAGCCCGTCGCGTTCCCTTACAATAGGACCACCCACAATTCTTATGTCAAAGTTCAGATCATCTACCATACGCCTAATGATTATCAATTGCTGGCGATCTTTTTCCCCGAACACCGCTATGTGTGGCTTGACAATATTAAAAAGCTTGGCCACCACAGAGGCAACGCCACGAAAGTGGTTTGGACGAGACCTGCCGCATAGATGTAAGGAGAGCTTTTCCAGAAAGACATATGTTTGATATCCATTCCCGTATAATGCATGGGTCTCCGGGGCAAAGACGGTATCTACCCCTACCGACTTAGCCATCTCGCAATCCCGATCAAAATCTCTTGGATAGGCCTCAAAATCCTCTGCTGGACCAAACTGGGTAGGATTTACAAATATGCTGACCACTAAGTGATCACCCTCTTTGCGTCCCAGCCGCATCAGGCTTAAGTGCCCTTCGTGTAAACATCCCATTGTAGGGACAAGGGCAATCCGTTTTCCGGCCTTCCGCAAACAATCCGCCTCTTGCTGCATAAGAGGTATGTTAGTAATAATTTGAATGGGTACCCCCAAAGAGGCAAGTCGTGATATTTAGCATACAAATCACGAATTGTCAATGTATGCAATCTGTTAAAACTACGATTGAGGAATTGAGGGATTTAGGAATTCCGAATTAAAGGATGTTATCCATAGTTATATTTCATCCCTCAACTCCTCAATTCCTCAATCCCTTAATTCCCCAATTCCTAAGTTTCTTGGATTAGATTACTTATATCAACAAATTCCTTCACACCGAGCGTCTCAGGACGTCGCTGGGAATCTATACCCGCTCTGTCAAGAACATCTAATACCCCTTCGGCGTCGATTCCAAGGTTGCCTCCCTTGAGCGCGTTCTTTATGGTCTTTCGCCGTTGACTAAAGGCCGCCCTTACTACGTTAAAAAATAAAGATTCATCACTTGCGGGATAGGAAACAGGGGTCTCAAACTCGATACGAAGCACTTCGGAATCGACCTTTGGGCGCGGATAAAATGAAGAGGCGCCCACCGTAATGAGAGGAGCTACCCTTGCACAGTATTGTACCACTACCGACAGCCGTCCGTAAATCTTATTCCCTGGCGCAGCCATGATCCGATCGGCCAACTCTTTCTGAAACATGAGAACAGCAGTTGAAACAGCCTCTCTGTACCGTATTAATCTGATCAATATCTGGGAAGAGATGTTATAAGGAAGGTTTCCCATTACCACAATAGGACGGGAGCATGTTCTGCCAAGCTCTTCAAAATCAAATGAAAGTATGTTTTCCTGTGTAATGATAACATTGTCTACCGACGCGGCCAAAAGCTCATTTCTCAAAAGCTCCGCCATCCTCTTGTCCCGTTCCACCGCTACGACCCTTTGAACTGATCGGGAGATTGGAATGGTGAGCGCGCCGGTCCCGGCGCCGATCTCAAGGACAATATCATCAGGCTTCAAACCTGCCCGTTTTACAATCAGACCGGCCATATGGGGATCAGCCAGAAAGTTCTGGCCCCACCGTTTATCAGCGTATACGCCCCAGGCCTTTAGCAAAGATCGTGGAGAGGTCATGCTGCGCTTTCTTTCGCCCGTCGCTCCCGCTTGCGTCTATTCTTGATAATCATCATTCTCAAGGTTACTGCATAACTCAAGACCGCAGGCAGTACCCCCAATATTGCCCCGCCCAGCAGCATTGTAATGGCTATACCGTGTCCGGCCCGCCAAAGGTCGAAAAAACTCGAATTTTCTATGTTGTAGTGGTTTGAAGTCCCCATGATAAGGGCTCCTATTTTATAGCTCCAGTAGTAAAAGAAAGGGATGGTTACAGGATTGCTGCACCATACGCCTAATGCCGCTGCCACTTTGCTCACTCTGAATAAAAAGGCCAGGGCAAGGGCCAGCACGGTATGGAGCGGAATAGTCGGGGTTATTCCCACGAAGACGCCTATCGCCATCCCTGTTGCAACATAGTGCGGATCACCGTTTAGTCGTTTTATACGTATTATCCAGTAGTAAATAGTTCGTTTAATAGTCATGGTAAATTACTTTGAACAGGCATAATTGGAGTTTTTAATCCTGTGTATGACCATACATACGCCGCAGGCGGACTAAATTCGAAATCCGAATATCGAAATCCGAAACAAATCCGAATTTTCAAATTTTATAATGTTTCAAACCACAAGGGAGTCAATTTGTTTTGAGCCATAGCCCGAGGCTGATAGCTGACTGTGGACTGCTAAACTTGTACCATCTTTCTCGCAGCACTCTTGGAGAACGCGTCCATGTCCAGCGCCCCCCTTTCACCCTTTACAAGATGATGATAGCCGGCGGCTGCTATCATTGCTGCATTATCCGTGCAAAGTTCGGGAGCAGGTATATGCAATGTAACACCAACACGCGAAGCCTCGGCCTCCATACGCTTTCTGAGCGCACTGTTTGCCGCCACGCCCCCTACCGCAACCAGCCGGTTGCATCCCCTCTCCCGCAGAGCCCCAAATGCCTTCTGAACCAATACATCAATGACTGCTTCTTGAAATCCCGCCACAATGTCCGGGATTTCCATCTCAAAAGATGCGCTGTGTGTTTGTAAATAACGCGCGACAGATGTCTTTATCCCGCTAAAACTAAAATCAAAGCGACAGTTGTTCATGTATGCGCGCGGAAAATCGATCTTGGTGGGATCGCCCTTGCGGGACAGTTCATCAATCACCTTTCCCCCCGGATAACCTAACCCGAGCATTTTTGAAACCTTATCAAACGCCTCACCTGCCGCGTCATCCCGTGTCTGGCCCATTAGTTCAAATATCTCAGTTCCGGTAACATAATATAGGATCGTATGCCCTCCGGAGACCAAAAGAGCCACGAATGGAAAGTCAGGAGGGTCCTCCTCCAAAAAAATTGCTGCAACGTGACCCTCTAAATGATTCACGCCGACCCAGGGGAGAGATCGGCCATAAGCAAACGCCCTCGCAAAATTAAGGCCCACCAGGAGCGCCCCTATCAGCCCGGGGCCTGCGGTTACCGCCACTCCATCCAGCATGCTCGGATCAATTCCGGCCTTGTTAATAGAGTCATAAACTACCGGAAGTATCCATTCTATATGCTTTCTTGAAGCCAACTCCGGCACCACACCACCATAGGGATGGTGCACCTGAATCTGCGAAGCAACTACGTTGGAAAGGATCTCCGTACCGTCCCTCACAACAGCAGCCGCTGTGTCGTCACAAGAGGTATCAATTCCTAATACGAGCATGCCATTTACTTATTGAGACCTTTGCATAACTGCCATTTTTCCGTGATGCTGCATCAGGCTTCAAATCTTAATCCTCAAAATACCCAATGTATTCCTCCGGTTAAGATTTTCGCCTTCTTTGCCTGACAAAAAAATGTCGCGTTATGCAAAGGTCTCTTATTTAGGTCCTGCATTAAGTGCCTAAAGTGAATCCCGCCAAGGCGGGATTAAGGATGTTAATCATTTTAAAAAACCCCTTTTTAAGGGAAAAAACTTTTTTTATAACACCACGACCCGAGGTAATGGTTTAAACTGATTAAATAAAAAGAACTGTTTTATGTAGCATGTAATAAATCGTTGCGCAAGGTTCAAATAGCTCGTATAAAAATTGTTATTGACATAATCCCGTTAAGACGTTATATGAATTTGTTTTAATAGAGCCTCTTGCAGAAACAACTTCGTCACGAGATCGTGCGAAAAAGTTCTGCGCAAGGAAGAGGAGTCAAATCGCCGCAGGCGTAGCAGTAGCTACGTTGAGGACGATTTTACGACGATTTTACGACGATGACGCAGCGCAGGACTTTTGCAGCCGATCGCAGTAGATGGCTGTTTCTGCAAGAGGCTCATATATTCATAAATTTTCGATTGGAGGCTCTACTAATATGTATGCGGTAATATTGTCCGGGGGAAAACAACACAGAGTTTCTGAAGGTGATACCATACGAATTGAAAAAGTACCAGGTGATGTGGGAACATCCGTCTCTTTTGACGAGGTCCTTATGGTCTCAGAGAACGATAATGTTCTGGTAGGCCAGCCTACCCTTTCCAATGTAACAGTGTCGGGACGTATTGTGGAACAGGGTAGAGGAAAAAAAATCATTGTCTTTAAATACAAACGCCGCAAGGGATATCGAAAGAAACAAGGTCATCGCCAGGATTACACAGCGCTGAAAATCGATTCCATAAAGTTAGCGTAATAATAATTGAAGTTTGACGATTGAAGATTGATGATTTTAAGAGCAAGCCCTTATTCCTTAATTCTTCAATCGACAATTGAAAATCATCAATCCAAAGTTAGGGAGACTTAGCTCATGGCACATAAAAAAGCAGGCGGAAGCTCAAGAAACGGCCGCGACAGCAATGCGCAGCGTAGAGGCATCAAGATATACGGTGGCCAGACAGTCCGCGCAGGCAATATTCTTGTTCGCCAGGTAGGCACAAGAATCCATCCCGGCAACAATGTAGGACTGGGCAAAGATTATACGCTGTTTGCAAAAATAGACGGAGTGGTCGCCTACGAGCGCCTTGGTAAGAGCCGAAAGAAAGTCAGTGTCTACGCCTCATAATGTGAGACCTTTGCATAACGCGACATTTTTCCGTACTCGTCCTTCACAACATCCATGAAATTCATCGATGAAGCCGTCATTTTAGTCCAAGCCGGATCCGGCGGAAATGGGTGTGTCAGCTTCCGCCGCGAGAAATATATCCCAAGAGGAGGCCCGGATGGCGGCGATGGCGGCAAGGGAGGCGATGTCATATTAAAAGCCACCAGCCAGCTTCGAACCCTCTCTCACTTCCACTTCAAACAGCAATTCAAGGCCCCGCACGGAACACACGGTCAGGGGAAAAATCGAACAGGAAAAAATGGAAAAGATCTAATTGTCAAGGTCCCTGTGGGAACTCTCGTCAAGGATCTTGAGGGAGGAGCCCTTTTACAAGACCTGACACGAGACAATGAAAGCGTTGTAGTAGCACAAGGAGTAAGAGGCGGAAAGGGAAACAAACATTTTGCCTCCTCAACCAATAGAGCCCCGCGTTTTGCCCAAAAAGGAAGCCCCGGTGAGTCTATTGCTCTAAAATTAGAACTCAAACTTTTGGCCGATATCGGAATTATTGGTTTCCCTAACGCGGGAAAATCAACCCTAATATCCAAAATCTCTTCTGCACGGCCCAAGATATCCGATTATCCGTTTACCACTCTCATCCCCAACCTCGGCGTGGTCGAACTCGATCCGTATCCTCCTTTTGTGGTAGCCGACATCCCCGGACTTATTGAAGGGGCGCATACGGGGGTAGGCCTTGGCACACGGTTTCTCCGCCACGTGGAACGAACCTTGTTATTAGTTCACATGATCGACTTGACCAGCCTGGAATCAGATGATATTTTAAAATCTTATCATTCTATTAATACAGAGCTCGAACATTTTAATTCAACGCTTTCCCAAAAGCCTCAAGTGGTTGTTCTCAACAAGAAGGATCAGCCCGGAACTGAAAAGGCTGCTCTCTTGTTTCAAGAGGCGATACGCGATACAAACCCCGATGTTTGGGTCATCTCCGCGTTGACTGGCGAAGGCGTGAGCCCATTGAAAGAGCATCTGGCAAGGTTGTTGGAAAAATATAGGTACTTTGATTCAATAGAATAGGGTTCTGAACGTGGTTGCGGGTTGCGAGTTGCGGGTTCGACATGGCAAGACAACTGCTAAGATACTCACAACGAATACGGTGGCAAAACACACAGACGCATTCATTACATAGAGACAAGATCCGAATAAAACTCGCAACTCGTAACTCGCAACCGTCTACTGTTTTAACAGTCATACATTCATCATGCGCGAAACAGACAACACAGTTAAATTGAGAGCAGAGATTATTTCACGCGTCCGGCGGGTGGTTGTCAAGGTTGGAAGCGGAGTCCTCACAAAAGATCTTGATTTAAACACAGAGATAATCAACCGGTTGGCCGCTGAGATCTGTTGGCTAATACAGACGAAGGGTGTGGAAGTACTCCTGGTATCGTCAGGAGCCATTGCCTCAGGTCTTAAAAAGGTCGGTCTTTCCAGCCATCCCGCAGACATCCCCAAAAAACAGGCCACCGCTGCCGTGGGGCAGAGCCGCCTTATTATGGAGTACGAAAAGGCCTTTGAACGCTGTGGTCAGAAGGTCGCTCAGATACTTTTGACCATGGATGATCTTTCCAACCGCAGGCGGTATCTGAACGCGCGTAATACGCTTTACACCCTTTTAGGATGGGACATCGTTCCAATCATAAATGAAAATGACACAGTAGTTGTAAAGGAAATCAAATTCGGCGACAACGATACACTGTCTGCCATGATTACCCATCTTATGGATGCCGACCTTCTGATTAACCTCACCGATATTGATGGGCTTCACGACAAGGACCCTCGCGTAAATTCAGACGCCACATTGTTCCCTCTGGTACGCACCATAGATCGTACACTCGAAAAAGCGGCATGCAAGACACCGGGCGCCGTGGGGACCGGTGGAATGTACAGCAAGGTCCAGGCGGCGAAAAAAGTGACCCTAAGCGGAATTCCAATGATCATAGCGAACGGTCTTGTTCCTGACGTACTAAAAAGAATCTTTGAGGCGCAAGAGATCGGCACTCTGTTTCTTCCGAGAAAGGAAAGAATGGCCAGCCGAAAATGCTGGATCGCCTTTACCTTAAAACCTAAAGGTGTTATAACGGTCGACCAGGGAGCTCGAAGGGCAATTGTCGAACAGGGGAAAAGCCTTCTTCCCGCCGGAATTATCGACGTTCAGGGGTCCTTTGGAATCGGAGCGCCGGTTCAATGTGTGGATAGTAACAAAAAACCGATCGCCACAGGACTGGTCAATTATCCCGCGTCTGATATTCGCAAAATGATGGGACTAAAAACCGGGCAGATCGAAAAGCAACTCGGATACAAATATTATGATGAGGTTATTCACAGGGATAACTTGGTAGTAAACACGGAGTAGACTATATGTCAGTCGAAGAAACTATTCTATCAATGGCACGCGGCGCCAAAGAGGCTGCAAGGATGCTGGCCACGTGCGGTACGGACAAAAAAAACGACGCCTTGGAGCGGATTGCTCAAAAGCTGTTAGACAAAAAAGAGCTGATCAAGGAAGAGAATAAAAAGGACCTCGCTTATGCAGAGGAGAAGGGGCTCTCTGCCGCCATGATCGACCGGCTTACAATAAAAGACAGTACAATTGAGTCGATGGTATCAGGTCTTCGCGAGGTAGTGCAACTCCCCGATCCGGTTGGTGCTGTTACCAAGATGTGGCTCCGGCCCAATGGACTACAGGTTGGCAAGATGCGCATACCGTTAGGAGTAATCGGGATTATCTATGAGTCCCGGCCGAACGTAACCGTAGACGCAGCAAGCCTGTGCCTGAAGTCAGGAAACGCTGTTGTTCTTCGCGGAGGGTCGGAAGCTCTCCATTCCAACCTAATCCTGTCCAGTATCATTCAGGAAGCTCTCAAAGAAGCCCGGCTTCCTGAAGCTGCCGTGCAGGTGGTCCCTGTGAGGGACCGAAGCGCGGTCAATGCCTTACTGGAACAGGAGGAATACATTGACCTGATCATTCCAAGAGGGGGCGAGGGACTGATCAGGTTCGTAGTGGAGCATTCGCGCATCACTGTATTGAAACATTATAAAGGGGTCTGCCACGTTTATGTGGATAATGGAGCAGACCTCGACATGGCGGAAACAATCTGTTTTAACGCCAAGGTACAGCGCCCGGGTGTCTGTAACGCTATGGAGACGCTCTTGGTTCATAGAGAAATAGCCGAGACCTTTTTACCTCGTATGGCAGAGCGTTTTAAAGAAGCCGGGGTAGTGCTCAAGGGGTGTCCCGCAACCTGTCGTATCCTTACGGAAACAGAACAGGCTGAAGAATCTGATTGGCTGGAAGAGTACCTTGACCTGGTCCTTGCAATCCGGGTTGTACAGGATATGGATGAGGCTATGGAACACATTGCCCGGTACAGCTCTAATCATACAGAGGCTATTGTTACATCCGACTATGCCAGGGCCAACCGTTTCCTCAGAGAGGTTGACTCTTCAGTGGTATTAGTAAACGCGTCTACCCGTTTTAATGACGGCGGTCAACTCGGCCTTGGAGCAGAGATCGGTATCAGCACGTCCAAACTTCATGCCTTTGGCCCAATGGGGCTGGAAGAACTAACGGGAACTAAGTTTATCGTATTGGGAAACGGTCAGATCCGTACGTAGAATTATGCGCCTGGGATTATTGGGAGGAACATTTAATCCGATACATTTCGGCCATCTTCGCGCCGCAGAAGAGATTCGCGAAAAAATCCATCTAAATCGGATCACCTTTATCCCTTCCGCACTTCCCCCCCATAAAAAGGTTGAACCTTCCATTACTGTTGCAGACCGGATAGAGATGGTCCGGAGGGCTGTGGCTGACAATCCCCTTTTTGAGGTTTCTGAAGTGGAAAGTAAGAGGCCAGGGCTTTCATATACTGTAGAAACATTAAGACATTTCGAAAAAAGCGCGGGTGAGGAGACAGAACTGTTTTTTATTGTGGGAATGGATGCATTCCTCGAAATTAATACCTGGCAATCGTATAAGGAACTGTTTCAACTAAGTCACTTTGTTGTATTGGCACGCCCTGGAGCGCCGCATGCATTGGAAAGATTCCTGACCGAACACATCTCTGCGGGTTATCGACACGACCATGAAAAAAAGTGCTACCTGCACCATGAACTTCGCACCGTGTTCTTTCAAGATGTTACATCGCTTGATATCTCGTCAACAAGGATCCGGGACCTGGTGAAGAAAGGACGTTCAATACGCTATCTGGTCCCCAGGGTAGTCGAAGAATATATCATTAATAAAGGAATATATAAATGATACCTGAAAAAGCATCTAAAAACCATAAGCAAGAACCCGATATCCAAACATGGCAGCGATGCGTCAAGGCTTTACAGCAAAAAAAGGTTTTAGATCTCATGGTATTAGATGTATGCGGTATAGCTTCATTTACGGATACATTCATCATCGCCTCCGGAAGATCCTCTCGACAGGTCTCCGCGGTAGGGGAACACGTAATCTATAGCTTAAAAAAACAGGGCATACGCCCACTCGGTGTTGAAGGGTTGAAGGGTGGCCAATGGGTACTGATAGATTATGGAGATGTGGTAATCCATATATTCTTTGAGCCGACCCGTGAGTTTTATGACCTCGAAGGCTTGTGGTCAGATGCGAAAAGGATCAATCCTGAAGAGAGCTAAAGTAAAATTGATGGTCTCGTAAAAAGTCATATTTCCCCTCCCCTGGTGGGCAATACTGTTGACTTAAGGAAATTCACGATTGTTATTGAATAATGAATATTGAACAAGGAATGTTGAATTATGAAGTCTAATGAGGTTTTCCATTACTTCGATATTCGTTA
>JAFDAE010000469.1 GCA_019314005.1 Deltaproteobacteria bacterium
GTAAAATTTATACCATTTTCTGTGTGTAATAGGGTTGTCTGATAAAGGTGTCGGTTACTTTGTCATGCGCATAGAACTCAATTATACCCAATGGGTTAACAAACATGAACTCAACAAGCAGCACGCCTTTCTGTGGATCCTTGAACAAGGTGATTGATACAGTGGCAGCTATACTGCCTTCGGGTATTGGTTGGTCAAAAGCAAATTTAATTTTCTCCTCCGTCCATTCTATCTTTGGATTACCACAAACTACCACTGCCATTTCCGGCTGTTCGAATCTATAAATTTCTAACGGTTTCCAACTTTTCAAGATTTTCTCTGGATCAAAAGGTAATGATCGTATAACTGCGGCGGGTTTTGGTATATCGATCGATGCTGACGGTATTGAACTTGCACACGCCAACATGAATAAGGTGAGTAATACGAGGGTCAAAGTTTTCATTTCTTCCTCCTATGGTTGTCGGCCACCCCCCTCGAAAACGTGGCTCTTAGGAGTATTATAGAATATTTTTCGGGATTTGCTAGACATGGTGGTCGTCAACCTTGTTTGGTCGAAAATATTGTACCGGGGACCCCTATATATGATGTATGCACACAAACTTATATAAACATATTATAGGGGGGTGTATGTATATCATCTGATACATAAGTATTAGGTACTCTAAATAAAGGAGGTGTTGTCATGGAAAAAGTCCACATTCAAGTACAGACGGGTACGTATAGTGATATCAATCTCACCATGGAACCAGGTCATAAGGTATTTGATGTTGCACAGAAACTCTCCATTGCGTATAACGCTTGTGTGACAGTTGAAATGTACGCACGTATTAGACGTGTATACGATAAAGGTGAGATGGTTTCAGACCACTCTGATTTAACAAGTTTCTACACCAACATGTCCGGCCAAGAGTTGCATGAGTGGGGGATGTTAGGAGATTAACATGCAACATACATTCAGATGGGGTGTCTACTTGGTTCAAGGAGACGAAGGGACACCCCCTCACTAAGAGGTATGACCTTGGGTCGTATCTCTTATTGAGTATAAACCAAATAGAAAGGAGGTGATTAGTATGATGGGAGACAATGTTATGCCAATGCTACACGTATGTCGGAAGTGCACTCCATCAGATGAGTGTAGTGGATGTGAGTGGTTGGCGAAACTGTTGAGACAGGAGATAACCCTCGACAAAATCGCCGAGACCAGAGTGAAGGAGGAGTAACCAATGCCGTTCGATGACTGCGAGTTCGATGATGGTGAAGGTGCGTACTACATCGATGAAGAGAACAGACGTACCGAGGAAGTACCTTTTCCCGACGAGTTGTGGGATAAGGAATTCGAAGAGGAGGGTCTATTATGACCAGAGAAGAGATTCAGAGACACATCAAGTCATGCACGAAGGGTAGTAAGTCAGGTGGTGGGTTTGTGACACACGATATGGAAGACCATGACCATGGACTCGGTACGTTGATAGAAGACCCCACTGATGGCGGTAGACGCATCATCATTGGTAGGAAAGAAGGATATATCCTACGTCGCAAGGTATAGGGTATGGACACATTCAGATGGGGTACCTACACGGTTCAAGGAGACTGTGGGGTACCCCCTCACTAAGAGGTATGACTTAGGTCGTATCTCTTATTGAGTACAAATCTGATGGAAAGGAGGTGATACTATGGGTACATTAAATACATGTGTTGTCTGTGTAAGGCCTGTTGATAGGGGTCTTGTCCGTGAAGAGTTCGCAGACATGTTGACTCAGGTTGATTGCCACGGTGTTGAGTCCCTCACTGAGAAGGAACAGGTAGTCTATGAGTACATGTGTTGTTCTCGTGAGTGTTTCGACAACTTGGAATAAGGAGGTGATTATGGTACTTTCTGCAACGGATCTGCCCATCAAAGGGCAGGTAGGTGTCCGTATCACTGACGATGTTCTCGAAGAAGAGGACTGGGGTATTGACTACCTTATAATTAGGGGTGGTGTGGTGGTGAGACAACTCAGATGTACTGAGGGGTCCTATCGCACCCCCAACATGATAGGGTGGACAAGAGAACAACTCGCCGAATGGTCTCAGTACGATGACACGGGTCAACACCCTGAGAATTATCACGAGGTCACTATCTGTACGTAGGACCTCATCATACAATTGAATATGCGTCGAAAGGGACACTCGTGGTCCCTCGTAGGGAGATGACCTACCCTACCTGATGACAGGTCAAATCAACAGAAAGGAGGTGGTACTATGAATTGCAAGAAATGCAAATCCCCACTGAATCTCGTTAAGGCGAAGAGGAGGTATGTCAAGAAGTACGGTTGGTCACCGTCGGGAGGATTTCTCGGTCTGTGCGCATGCGGTGCACTTGTCATGAACAGAGAGTGGTTCAATCGGAAAGCTGGACTTCCCGTTAACTCCTAAACAAAGGGGGCTTGTCCCCCTACATGCATATCCCACGAGAGGTATTCATGTAGGGACATAAGTCTCAAATAACTCAAAGAGGAGGTAGTATTATGAAAAAGGTATTAATGACATTATTGGTTATTGTTATTTTGGCCGCAACAACAAGTCTCTACGCATACAACTACAACGTCACTGGAGAGGATACGTGGAACGGTACTGAGGTTACAGAAGGTGACATCTATGCACCAGGCGGCCGCAACTCGTCTGTTGAGGGCACAATAACTCTTGACAACGGGGAAGAGGTTGATGTGGAAGGCCATTGGACTGGATACGGCACTATGGAAGTTGAAGATTACGATGGCAATG
>JAFDAE010000470.1 GCA_019314005.1 Deltaproteobacteria bacterium
ATCAGGAGAACGAGAGGGATAAAGATTAAAAGCCAGATTGCCAACATCCATTTTATCTCTTGAGCTAGAATGACAAACACCGGGATGAGAAGGACATAATGGCTCCCCAATACATAAGGAGAAAACACCAAATTCATGGATAGAGCTAAGGCTAAAGTCCTTCGATCCACACTCCTGGTTTTGATAAGTGCGGTTCCAAAGGCAATTACAATGAGTACGAAGAGCCATAGAGCTAGATCCTGCTGAAAACCAAGCGGCTCTGGTAATCGCCAAAGAGTGATTTGGGGGTTGATCATGGGAGGTTTTTCTTGAAAAGCTTTGATATAGCGGCTGGGCCAGTCGAAACCGAAAACGGGAAAAGATATCAAGAAAGTCACTGCCAGGGGAGCTAAGGCTTTGAGTTTGTCACTTCTTGGCCAATGCCAGATAGCTTTCATAAACACCAGGGTTGGCAACACAACATTCAAAGGCTTGATGGATAATAACCAGAGACCGATACCCAACAAGATTGGGTTCTTTCGCTTAATCCCGAACCATCCCAGTCCAATACCAAGCAACAGGATGCCATCAATGTTTCCTCTGGTAAGGAGATCAAATATGTACAGGTTGACCACTGCCAGGGCAATGATCAGAAGGGTGAACTTGTCGTTATTCTTTTTTGATACTGCAGCTACAGACACCAGCATCCCTAACAATGAGGCGATGATCAAGAGAGCTTCGCCATAGTGGAGAGATAAGAACACCGTGGGTAAGATTACAAGAATGGTCCAAGGAGCATTGTAGAACCCTACACTGTTAGAGTCATAAAGACGTGTTTCTCCCCGCAGGAAGGATTCGGTTACCTCCCTGAAGGTGAAAAAGTAATCGTCGCCAAGGGGCCAGTACTCACCAAAAGCAACGAATACTGCACCTACGACAAGGAGGAAGATTGTCACACGGTGGAAGTTGGTCATTATCAAACTCCAATTTGTCGGTCTGTTTTCCCACTCTGCAATGGATATCACTCCCTCTAAAACTTAATTCCTGACTTCTAGTCCCTGGTTTTTCCCAATAATAGAATTGTCCCCCTGATTAGTTCCAGTCTTTATGGTAGTCCAACCCGCTGAATTTGGGTAGACTCGAATACAGCTTAATATTAGATATTTTTCTTGTTTTTTGGAGGTGGGGTAAAATTCAAGAAGTACATACGTCAAAAAAGTTTGTCAGGGATGGATTTCCCAAAGAGTCACGAATGGCAAAGGGTAAATTAAGCTAGCAGGAGGAGAAAATAAATGGTCTTGCAAACAATTATCGCCATTCTTATCGGTTATGCCTTCGGAAGTATCCAACCAGCATACATTCTCAGTAAGTTGGTTGGGAAAATGGATATTCGCGAACAGGGCTCTGGCAATGCGGGAGCATCTAACGTCACAGCTATTATGGGGTGGAAATACGGCTTCATTGTCGGCTTGGTAGATATTCTCAAAGGGATCTTCGCCGTTTTAGTTGCGAAGTGGATTTATCCCGACAGCCCTGATTTAGCTTATCTCTCCGGCATAATGGCAATTCTTGGGCACATCTTCCCTTTTTATATGAAATTCCGAGGGGGAAAAGGCGTAGCCACTTTGGTGGGAATGATGTTTGGCTTAAATTGGAAACTGGGATTACTTTTTGTGCTTCTGGTGGCTCTTCCTGCCTTGCTGGCTGATTTTATTGTTGCGGGTTCATTCACAGCCTTTATCGCGCTGCCTATTGTGACTTATATATTAGAATATCCGATTGCCCTCACCTTAATCAGCGTTTGCCTGACCATTCTCTGTTTTTACTTGCATCGGGCCAATATTCAGCGGATTATCAATAAAGAAGAGCTTAAAATAAGGGCGGTTCTAAAAAAGAAGTAAGTTTATCTCACCAGGAATTCCTCATCCCAAGATGAGAAAGACCGCAACCCACAGTAATGAGTATGCCGGCCAAGGGCTTATGTGTCTCCTGTTTTTACCTTCTAAAATCTAAACGATAATCAAAATTTCCGAAGGAAAAAATCGCCAAGTTTGGGGGTTATTGTGGCAACAGATAACAAGCGCTTAGATTTACCCCGAGCTTGTCGAAGAAGCAGCTGACGCGAAGCGACAGGATCTCGAAGGGCCAGATTTACCCCAGCCCTTAGGTTCACTCTATTTTTTGTCTGTAGATATCATCAGGGAGATTGCCGATGTACTCATTGT
>JAFDAE010000471.1 GCA_019314005.1 Deltaproteobacteria bacterium
TCCGCGGCGTCACTCGACACCTCGATGCTTAATTCATCTTCCTGGCCGGCCGCCTCATCGAGTACAAATATCTTTCCATATGGCTCTAATGTCTTCCGCTCAAGCAAGTCGAGTTCTTCGCTTCGAGAAATCAACACATTTCCGGAGCCGTTTTTCGCGATTCTTTGTACAAGACCATCCGAAAGAAAAGGCGAGACAACCAATAAGCGCGAATACTCCTCCCTTATAGGAAATCGACGGTAGCCTTGAATTCCCAACGGATAAAACTTAAAATCCTCGATATTTTCAGGTGGAATAAAATCAACATGTCGTAGCTCTTCCGCCATTTCTAAAATACTTAATTTCAATTCTTCGCTTATCGGCTTATTCGCCATCTCAATGAGGGATTTTAAGAAATCAGATAAAGGGCGGTTCCTGGCAAAGGCTCTCCTACGGACTTGGCCTTCCAACGTCAGAACGGTATCCCAGCTTCGATCGAAAGTGAGATTTCGAGACAAGCAAAGAAAACGATAAGCTATACCATCCCCCTTCTCCTCATTGAATCGCAAAACCCAAATCTTGGGATGGAAAATTCCCGCCGGATTAGGAGCATGAACTTCAATAACCGCTTTTTCCAGAAACTGGAAAAGAGGATTTGCAGAAGAAGGGACCTTGATTCCTCCGGTCTCACAAAAAATTGAGAATTTCCCAGCCGTGCGACGAATCGCTTCTAAGACGGAGATGGGATCATCAAGAATGTTGTCTTTTTTATTGAGATCAAACCGCGCAAAAGCCAGGGGAGCCGCCAGAAGAGTCAAAAGATTCAAGCTATATGTCGTAGCCACAGCTTGATCTAATATGTAGCCTGTGGGCGGTCGCAGCTCCTCCAAATACACGTGTCTTGAGTTAGGATCCAGCATATTATTACTTAAATATTGTTTTTTCCATTCAAAATATCGTTGAGATGCCTTTGAGCAACCTGCCAGCGGAAACTCAAGGGATCGGATCCCGATGATCCGCCCCACAACTCAAGCATTCGGGGATTCTTCAGCCTTGCCCGGCTTCCCTTAATACGCCGTTCTCTCTCCACGATCAAGCGTCGCGCAGCTTCATCCTCGATAATCTTCCCAGGATCAGCTTGAGAGAACACAATCGAAATCCATTTTTCGATAAATCGTCGAGTTAGAAAATGTATATGTGGATTCTGCTGTCCCACAATACTCCAGAACTCTTGAATATCCCATTTACGGACCTCAGCTTCACGCGCATTTATATGGGATGCCCAGGAAGCGAGCTTTTCCCGAACGTTGTCCATCCACTCCTCTCTCATTTTTTTTTCAGAAAGCATGAGATTATAGAGCAACGCCGCACCATGAAACACATCGGAAAAATTCCGGGCATGTTGAACAATCCGCGTATGTTCACCACTGAAATGTGCACTCAAAGGATGCTGCCACACGAAATTGACTTGAGTCAGCGTTGATGAATCCAAAAGAAATGCTAATAAGCTCCCCCGGCATCCGGACTTTATTCGGTCATGAAGATAAACCGCCTCATCTCGATTTAATTTCAGGTTCATATTTTCAGGGAAGTTCGGAGGGATAGGCAAAACATCTGGATCCCAGTTATGATGTATATCTGATATGCTACCCCCGCCATCTTTTACACTAAACCGCCTCCTATATTTATAGAATCCGTCCAACGATCGGAAATATTCATAGGAAGATCCGGGGAACCTCCTGATCCCCCAGATTCCAAGCCCTGACCAGTACATATAACTTGGGAGAATCTTAAGGGAGTCTTGCGCACGAGCACCAATTACTCCTTCACTCTCACCACTTCTCAACAACGCCTTGACCAGCCAGATCTCATCTTTTCGTGAATACTCCTTGATCTGATCTGAGGTTGTCTGTTTCCGTTCATGCTTCAGGAAAATCCAAGGGATAAACAGCATGTATTTAGCCCGGGTGTGGAGAGTAATCGTTCCAGGAAAAAGCATATCCGAAAAGGCATCACGGACCGTTCCAATGCCCAGCTCTTCACGGATATCACTTTCTTTAAAGAGGTGGAGAATCTCCTTCATCCGACGGCGGTCATCTTCAGCAAAATCCACCCAGGCAAATGATGAAGGCATAATATTAAACTACTCCTCAATGAAAAAGGCCATATCGATGCGCTTAAGTTCATACGAGGCTACCGGGGATACACCGACATTGAAATC
>JAFDAE010000472.1 GCA_019314005.1 Deltaproteobacteria bacterium
AATGATCGACCATCATATATTCGTATGCCATCTTATTATTCCAATTGTGCTTAACAAGATTTTGCAGCTTCCAGTTGAACCAATTGTACCGTTCCAGCGGCTCTGTGGTGACAACGAATGTTCTGATTCGACGAATTCGCTCGTCTTCCAAGAGCAGCGGATCGGTCTCAAGACGTTTGAGACAATCGCGAGCCCACCGGCCGAATATCAAATCCTTGCTTAGAGCGTTAAGAAAAATGCAGGCTGCATCGGTTTGGCCTTTTGCAATGTTGATCAAGGCCAGTTGCTTCAGTGTCATCGGATGACTGCCAAATAGTTCGAGCGTCTCATGGGCCAGCTGCTCGGCATCGTTAAGCAATCCGAGTTCGAAACGCAGCCCGATGTGTACAAAACGAGTATCACCTTGCGACCTGATAATACGTCCGCGGCTTGTTTGAGGATATGAAAACATCTCATGACCAAGCTTTCCGGTATGAAGGAGCGCTCTATTTATGAAATGAATAAGAGAATAATTGTACTCTTCGACTGGTATCCCACGCGCCTGGCGTAAAAGCTCAGGCCACTTTCGGTTGTATCCGTAATAATATATTCGCAAGCGGCTTTTTTCCATGCGATCGAACGTGAAAAAGATGATTCCTGCTGTTATGGCAAGTAAGGCAGACCATCGAACAACAAGCGGCATTTTATTAACGAATAACCGGGTAGAGGACGAATGTCTGCTTTTGCCGACCTTTGCGGTCTCCCTCTGCAGCCGCGGCAACAAGGTCATTACCATTGCCGTCAAACCAAAAACCAGGTAAGAATAAATCGTGATCTTCGCTATTATTGGATTCTCGAGCGATTGCTCTTCCGGAAAGATTAACCAAAGCTTGCTCAGATTACTGTCGAGCAAATAGTTGGCAAGCACATAGGCTGCCGCCAAAGTCGACACAAAGCACCACAGGCTGCTATAGAATCTGCGCTGCCGAATTTCGTACAGGCAGCAAAACCAGGCAAAAAGCAAACCACCGGTACCGGCGGCGCAATAAAGTAAAGCAGCCAACAGCAAAAAAACCATCCACCGCATCCACCCGCGGCGAAACGGCATCTTGATATAAACCAACGCAAACAGCACCGCCAGCAATATCTTGATGCTTCCTTCCAGACAGTGAATGTATTGATTATAGGCCAGCAGCAATCCGGCAGCGGGGACAAAACGCAGCAGGTGAATGCACCGGCCGGTATAGTTTTTCACAAACGGCCCGGCAGCCATGTAGAAAAGCCATCCAATCAGGGTAATGACCAGAGCCCCTGCCCAGGAATAGTAATAGAACTGGCTCAAAAATGCTGACAGGCATTCGACAAAACCGCCTGGGCGGACCAGAAAGCTCTTGATAAAAGAGACGTCCACGGAAAAAACTGGAAACTTCAGCTTAAAGATATGACCGTGATAAAGAAGTGTCGGCTCAACACATAAGTAAACATAAAGATAATACAAACCGAAAAAAACAGCGGTACGGCCCGATACAAAAATTCTCTGCCGTATATATTTGCTCTGAATAGGCTCTGTCACCTTCATTCATCACTCCGGCGAATTTTGTTGTTACTGTCGCTGGCAATACTGAAAATTAAGCAATTGGGGGCAATTGTAAAATACCATGTGTACTTGTCAAGCGTAAATGGGATTGCGTGGTATCTGATCTAACGTTATAGAGTACAAGTATTTAGAGCCTATCTGCACAAAGAAAGCCATTCTTGAAACATTTCGCGACTTTTCTGCATCTTTCTGAAGAGCACAGGCTTCTTTTTTGAATTATTTGTTACTTTTTATGGTGCTTTACTTCTTCATCTTAGCGGCCAGCATACCTTTCATGGCGGCAACCTGAACGCGTTTTGGCTGGTCATTGCCCCTGAGCTTATTATACAAAGGGGGAAAATCGGGGTCAGAGTACCAGGATAAAATCAATCTAAATCCGGGGACTAAATCCGGGACTAAATCCGGGGACACCATACCTATCTAAATCCGGGGACACCATACCTATTTATTTTTTGCATTTTCGGCGGTGAAGCATTTTAGGTTGGGCAGGCTCTCGCTGCGGGATGAGAAAAATAGGTTTGGCACAATAGGGACAGACAATTATGATGGTTGCATGTTAACCTGCAAAACTCACCGTGCTATGGAGATAGAGCTATGAAACAGAAAGCGTTATTCTA
>JAFDAE010000473.1 GCA_019314005.1 Deltaproteobacteria bacterium
GGCTACCCGGATTAGCATGTTATACATAAAACTTGCGATTCCCTTCCCCTGATATTTCTCGTCTACAATAATAGCGATGTCCGCAAAGGGGGAATCCTCGGTGCAAATGTACCGGACTTCGGCAATGATGTGTTCAATCCCTGGATCGATTTCTACGAATCCTACAATTGACATGACACACCTGTAATCCACGTTCACATATTCCTGCATTCTGGCATGAGGCATGGCTTTAATCCGGCTGAAGTAACGGTAGTAGACCGCCTCATCTGAAAAGCGGTAGAATAGCTTTCTCATACCCTCTTCATCAGAGGGTTTGATTGCCCGGAAGTGGACGGTCAGGCCTGTTTTAAAAGTATGAATGCAGGCAATGTTTTCCGGATAAAGATTACCCATTTCCGGGATGTAGATCTGATCCGGATAAAGTATGTTGGCTTCTTTGGCCTGTTTGACAAGTTTTGCACGGTAGTCGGGATGGGCGATGTCTATCAACGCCAGGGCGCGTTCGCGTACGGTGCGACCGGTCAATGTGGCTATCCCGTACTCTGTAACAATAAAATCTATTGACTCCCGTTTGAAGAAATGATTGGGGTAATCTTTGATGGAAAGGAGTATATTGGATTCTTCTTTCAGGTTACGACTGGGAAGCGCGCAGATTGTTCGCCCCCCTCGAGAGAGAGTTGCACCTGCGACAAATTCCTGGGCTTCACCGGGGCCCTCTGCGATACTACCTTTGCCGACATGCAGGGCAACCCCGCTGGTTAGATCAACTTTTCGAGTCGGCATGATTACTGTAAACTTGTCATTAATGCCGATGTTTCTCGGGTCAGCCACTACATCGATTCCCTGAAATTCTATTAGCGGGTTGCGATCTAACCAGCGCATCAATTCTCTGGTTCCGTGAGCGTAAGCCGTGAGTGACTTACCTCTGAAGCAACCCTTATATTTGTTGGTAACGGCACCACTTCTAACCAGGTCCATAAGCGGATCGGTGAAAAATGGGGAATGAACACTAAGATTCTTTTTGTGGGCCAAATGTTGCCCAAGCGATTCAAATAGCGGTCCAAGAAAAAAACATATACAACTGTTATTTTCTACTATCGAGGCCACGTTAGATGCGACCTTGTCGAATACGTCGTCGACCGGTGAACGTGGAAAACAGATTGGCGGATCTGTAGCGTACACGAAGTAGTCGAAATCATCTATATGTACAAAAGTATCACCAAGCGTGTAGGGGATTTGTTTGTTGATCTCACCAACGACTAAAGAGGCTTTCTCTATTGCATTTTTTGCGACATCAATGGAAACTCCTAAACTTGAATAACCTGCCTCGTCGGGAGGAGTAATCTGAATAAATGCAACATCGATCTGGATTCCCCCCGATTCAATGAGCTGTGGTATTCGTGAGAAGCAGCTCGGAATTAAATCCACACGGCCGGCATCAATCGCTTCGCTGACCACCCACCCGGGAAAAAAGGTCTTAAGCCGATATTTCTGGGGATAGTATTCGTTGATTGGGATAGTGCTCCCGAGACTAACCAACTGGATTAGTTCCAGATCACAGAGATTGTCTTGGTCAGAGGAGATAAGATGTTTAACCAATGTGCGTGGCTCAGCTTCCCCGGTTCCCAGAAAGATGCTCATCCCAGGCTTAATTTTTGACAGCACATCTTCAGGCGAAACTACCTTATTTTTCCAATCGGAAGAAAAATTGCCTTGCATTAAAACACTCCATAATTATAAGGGTAGATTTATCAAATAAATGGGACTTTACTTATATATGGTGCCCCATTCCTTAGAGTAGCCTACTGATTTCCGCGTTACATAAACGGTATTACCGTGTCAGGCACGGGAATGACAGGGGGGCGGGAATATCTTTACTCGTATTTTTCTACCTGCTCTTCTCCCCGTAATACCCTTATTCCTCCTTCCGCCAGAGCTGTCATTTCATCTTCTCCGGGATATATGAAAACGGGAGCAATAAAATCTATCCACTCCCTGATCCAGCCGGTCAGCATTTCCGAATATGCCAGCCCGCCGGTCAGAACAACTCCGTCAACCTTACCCTTCAGGACAACCGACATGGCGCCGATGTCCTTGGCTGTTTGATAGGCCATTGCCTGATAAATCAGTCCAGCCTTTTCATCTCCATTTGTGATCATTTCTTCGACCTTCCGCGCATCGTTCGTACCGAG
>JAFDAE010000101.1 GCA_019314005.1 Deltaproteobacteria bacterium
AAAGGAAGGGGCTCTTCAAAAGTGATGAACGGGACTTTGTAAAAAACCAGGCTCTCGTCAAATTTAAAATAGAGATTTCCCATGAAGCTATTGAAAAGATTGCAGAAGAGTCAGACCTCACGATTATCAAGAAGATATCTCCTCCCAATCTCTATTTAATGGAAGCATCGGATAATACCACTGTTGAGGAAATCATGAAGAGTCTTAGTGAATATGAACAGGTTGAATACTCTGAGCCTAACTATATTTACAATATACCTAATGGGATGAAAGAAAACGAAGATGATAAATAAGGTGTTATCACTTGTCATATTGTTTGTGCTCCTGTCATTTTGTTGTTTGGCGGAGGCCAAAAATATAAAAATGAGAAATGATAAGGAGTTGCTTTCCAACAGCAAACCGGCATATGTGCCAAGCGAACTATTGGTTAAATATAAACCGGTTGCCGATACTGCCGCTATAAAGCATTTCCATGACCGTAGGAACATTACGGTCTTAAAAAAAATGAAGCGCGCAAACCTTCGGCATGTAAAGCTTCCTCCCGATCTCAACGTGGAAGAAACGGTCAAACTCTATAAGTCTGATCCAAACGTAGAATATGCAGAGCCCAACTACTACGTCTATGCAGAAACCACGACTCCCAATGATACGGACTTTCCGGAGCTGTGGGGATTGCACAATACCGGCCAAACAGTAAATGGTTCTACGGGCACCGCAGATGCGGACATCGATGCGCCAGAGGCATGGGATATTTGCACGGGGAGCAGTGATGTTATTATCGCGGTGATTGACAGCGGCGTCGCATACGATCATCCGGAGTTAGCACCCAACATATGGACAAACACCGGTGAAGTCGCTGACAACGGTGTTGACGACGATGGCAATGGGTACGTGGACGACACTCAGGGTTGGGACTTTGTGGGGGATGACAATGACCCGATGGACTACGGCGGCCATGGAACTCATGTGGCTGGGACTATTGCGGGAGTGAGCAATAACACCAGAGGGATTACCGGTATGATGTGGGACGCGCAAATTATGCCGCTGAGATTCTTGGATATGTTTGGAAACGGCTCCACTTCAGACGCCATTTTAGCAATCGACTATGCGATTGATAACGGAGCAAAGGTACTGAACAATAGCTGGGGAGGGGGAAATTATTCTCAATTTCTTAAAGAAGCCATTGAAAGGGCCGAAACAGCAGGGGCGCTTTTTATAGCATCGGCTGGAAATGAGGGAGACGATAACGATTCGACACCGCACTACCCCTCAAATTACGATGTAGACAACATCATTACCGTGGCTGCCACCGATCAGAATGACAACCTGGCATCTTTTTCCAACTACGGGGCTACCTCGGTCGATGTAGCGGCCCCGGGTACTAATATATACAGCACCATACCGGCACGGGAAGTCATATTTAGTGACGATTTTGACGACGGGAATATAGATCCCTGGATTACCGATGGCACCGATAATACCTGGGATGTTACAATAAAAGCTTTTAATAGTGCGAGTTACAGCTTAACCGACAGCCCCCATGCGAATTATCTCAACAATACCGATAGCTGGGCCGGAAGCCCTGTCATAGATCTGTCAGAAAAGAAGGGTTGTAAGTGGTTCTATTATATGAATTTGGATGTCGAATATTATTATGATGCTCTGTTCATTGAAACATCAACTGACAATACCACCTGGACCTATTTGACCGGCTGGACCGGCTCGACCGGCGGGTATTTCTATCAATTTGAAGAAGACCTTACTCCTTATGACGGGACACCAACTATGTATGTTCGCTTTCGGCTTGATTCTGATTTAAGTATTACAGACGATGGCGCCTATATCGATGACGTGGAGTTGACCTGTTACTCAAGTGATTACTCTGCTGACACTCAATATGACCACTTCAACGGAACATCCATGGCCACGCCTCATGTATCAGGCTTGGCCGGGCTTATCTGGAGCTATCGCCCTTCTCTTACCTATAGCCAGGTAAAAGATTATATATTAAACGGTGTGGACATTGTATCTGATCTATCCGGAAAAATCGTCACCAACGGCCGCGTCAACGCATACACTTCACTCACCGCCGTCAGTGACGGTGACGATGATGGCATGCCTGATGAGTGGGAGGAGGCCAATGGATTAGATCACTCGGTGAACGATGCGTGGGAAGATCCTGATGGTGATGGTCTCAATAACTTGGGAGAATATCAATATGATACTGATCCCAACAACCCCGATACGGACGATGACGGCATGCCGGATGGCTGGGAGGTCAGCAATGGATTGGATCCGCTGGCGGACGATACGGCAGGAGACCTCGATGGTGACGGCTGGAGTAATTTTGATGAATATACCTACAGCACCAATCCTAATGACTATACGTTAGTACCTGTTCCTCCCGAAGTAGAAGAAGTCATTCCTCACGATGGTGCAGGGATTGGTGATGATGATAGCTACCTGCCCAACAATACGTCCTTTGCCGTTCTTATTGTAGATTCTAACGGAATAGACATAACGGATACGGCCAGCATAATGTTTACAATCGACGACAGTGAGAACGACGGTTATGAAATAGACTTGGATAGCGGAATCAGGGTGACAAAACTTTATGCCAACGAGGACGACACGGCGGTGACTCGACTTTGGGCCGTATACCACAGGGCCGAAGACGAGGCACAGGGGAATGTATATCCTTATGATCAGCAAGTCAATATCACGGTCAATGCCAATGACAATACAGGCTTGCTGATGGGCCATAGAACTTACGCATTCAAGATCGCAACTGAGACAGAGCACAGCGATGTTTTATTTAACTCGCCAGATACAGAGACCGTAGAATCCGACGATCCTGTCCTTGATGATCAGGACTATACTTATGACTCAGGTATTGAGGTGACCGGTGGCGATCTGGAAGGCGCTAAAATTGTCTATGACAGCAACGAGGTGGTACAACCGACATTAGGCCCGACCAACGATCTCCCACCGTTTGATGAGGATGGTGTGGATGCCGTGGGAGTGCCTATGAATCTCCAGCCTCCGACAGTGTTCACCACCCCGGTGAAGATATTTATCCCTTGCCCGGGCCATACAGATGTAAGTAGCCTGAGCATTTACTTATACAATGGTACTGCTTGGGTACCGGCTTGCAATACCGCCGGCGATTTACTCCCAGACGGAGAGGATTGGATAGTTCCGGGTTCAAGGGTGAACCATCAGGGGACCAGTCCTCCTACTGTTGAAATTAAGGTCTATCATTTCACTGGTGTCCAGGCGGCGGCAAGTACTAGTTCCGCCTCAGCCACTCCCAGCGGCGGAGGTGGCGGCGGGGGCGGCGGCTGTTTCATCGCCACGGCTGCCTTTGGGTCCTATATTTCGCCCCATGTAAAGATACTGAGGGATTTTAGAGATGCTTGTCTGCTGACGAATAGGGCAGGGCAGGGTTTTGTCAGGCTGTATTATAAATACAGTCCGCCTGTGGCTGACTTTATCACAGAACATGGAAGTCTGAAAGCAACCGTCCGATGTGGGCTCTATCCCTTGGTGGGACTCAGCTATGTCACGCTGCATACGACTTCTACACAACAGGCATTGATAGCGTTTGGTTTGGTATTCGCTTTCAGTGGAATTGTGATGGTGAGGCGAAGGGTGAAAAGGCGTGATTTTTAAGAGATGAAACAAGTGAACCTTAAACCCAAAGGGAACCCTATCTAACAGGGTACACACCATTCGTGTAAATTTGTGCTCATTCGTGGCTGAAATGGATTACGTTCAGAAATCAAACCGGTATGTAAGCATAACGCCGCCGGAACGGAGCGGCTGGATATTCAGGCCGTGGGACTCTGCTTTCAGCCAGTCCGGGGCCCATGGCTGGGTCTTGAGGAAACGGTATCCCTGGAAGACGGCGATACCCGCCATGGAAAGTGCAAAAGCGTCAGCAGTAGGCTTGTCTGCATAATGCTCAATCCCCTGGATGTCGCCTCTATAAGTATTGCCTTCTTTCTTGTTTGTCCTATGAATGAACCAGTAGTCTATAGCATAGGATATCGGATTCAAGATGTTCCATGCCATCATTCCCCGCACAAAGGCATCATTTTTGTCTATTTTTTCAGAATGAAGAATTATCTCTGCTCCGACGGCCTGTGATATGAGTCCCGAGGAATTGATGGCCAATCCTTTATCGTCGCTGCTCGCATATTCGGTAAATTCCATCGGCTGGTTCACGTTACCGATTTCCCAATCCAGTTCAGTTCCGGTCAGCTCGGCGACAGCGGCATGGGCTCCCTCATGTATCATAAAAGCTGTTGTGATCCCGGCGGCAAACTTCAAGACAGAACGTAATCCTATGCCATTCTCTGCCGCGCTTACGCATCCGGCCGTCGCAGCCGCTTTGGCGGAGTCGGCTGTCGCCATAGACAGGATAAGGACTGAGAGAGTCAGACATATTACATATCTTATTCGTTTTTGTGTTTTGAGGAATATAGTCATCTTATCGCGATTTCGAACCTTTGTACTTTTGATCGGCTTGTGTTGTGGAAGACTTTAGGGGGAATGATGTGGTCTGTTGCTGGAAGGGGCAGGAATATGGGAAATTATGTTATGTCTATTGTCTTCTTTCGTAATTTTTGCTAAATCCTGGTTGAGTATTGATTGCAAGACAAGGAAAGGGGAGAGGACAGGACATGAAAATCAAAATAGAAAAACCTGATGAGGTAATAGATGAAAATAGTTAAGCCTTCATTCTCTTTTGAAGATAAAATAGATGGCGAAGAATTGTTGAAGAAGATAGAAAAGATAGGGCGTACGTGTTATAAAAGCGAAAAAAAGATTACAACAGATTCAGCAAAAAGATTTGTAAAGGCCCTGATCAAATCGGGGCATGAATCGGTAATCGAACACGAAAAGATCTCTGTGAGGGTTATATGTGACCGTGGGGTCAGCCATGAGATTGTACGACACAGAATAGCCAGCTACAGCCAGGAGAGCACGAGGTACTGCAATTACGGCAAAGATAAATTCGGCAATGAAATCACCGTGATTGAGCCTTATTTCTGGAAAGGTGACAAGAAATTGCACAAACAAAAGTATGCTATCTGGGAAAGGGCAATGGAAGAAACGGAGGAAGCATATCTCCAGTTGATTAAGATAGGAGCAACTCCTCAAGCAGCAAGGAGTGTTCTTCCCAATTCGTTAAAGACCGAACTTGTAATGACAATGAACTTAAGGGAATGGAGACATTTTTTTAGACTACGGACCGCTGAAGCTTCCCATCCCCAGATGAAAGAGATAGCCCGTCCAATGCTGGATGAATTTAAGCGGCGAATTCCGGTAGTATTTGATGATATCACCTATTAACCAGGCACGACAATGAACACACTAATTGTTTCACCAGACACAGCCAATATTGAATTACTTATAAGAGAACTGCAACAAAGAAGATATCAAGTCTATACAGCTAACAATAGCAGTGAAGCGCTTGAGTTGGTAAAAAAAGAGAAATATAATCTTGTCCTTATCGACGATCTTTTAAAAGATATGCCGGTAATAGACTTGATCAGTGCGGTTATGCGCATAGATTTTGCCATTAATATAGGTCTCATTACTAACATGGCCTCTTCCGAAATTCATGATAAATTCGAAGGGTGGGGCATTGTCGGCGCTATCCCCAAACCGGTTAACACAGACGGCATCAAATCTTTTTTTAAAAAACTTGACATGGCCCTTCAGCTCTCGTAATTTTGTTTAATTCTTCCCGTCTTGCAAATTTTCTAAAAAATCCTTTTCCTACAATATCATCAACTTTTACGAAACCAGCAACTTTATAATACAAATAAATAACCGATAAGTATTGACAACTTTAGCAAAAAATATTTTATGAACTTGTCTTGACAACGTCACCCTAAATATACAGACAATTCAAGATATTAAGCGTGTAATACTTTTTCAGGACTTGTTGGTTTATTACTAGATCTTTTAATGAATCGGGACTGCTATTAAGGGAGGACCAAATAATCATGAAAAAAATTTACAGATCGGGACTCATTTTCTTTGTCAGTACACTGCTCATTGTTGGTTGCAGCCAAGAGCCGGACAAGGCAGAGACACAACAGACCCCGGTTGTAAAAAAGATGAAGGGCAGGACCCTTAATCTATATAATTGGGAGGAGTACATCGGCTCCAAGACATTGGAGAATTTTGAAAAAGAGACCGGGATCCACGTCAACGAAATCACCTTCGAGGATGAGGAAGATATGCTGGGGGCGGTGCAGTCAGATCTTGCCGCTTTTGACCTGGTGGTATCAAGTGACGATCTTGTTAGGGAAATGCGTGTGGCAAAGATACTCGCCCGGTTAGACTATTCAAAGATACCGAATTTTAAGCACATTGCCAAGAAGTACCGTAACATGCCTTGTGACCCGGAGCAAAAATATACGGTACCTTACCTTACAGGCACAACCGGTATGGCGATTAACAAAAAATATATCAAAGACGACGCAGACAGTTGGAAAGTGCTTTTTGACAAGAGATATAAAGGGAAGCTCGCCATGCTGAACAACTCATTTGAGGTGGTGGCGGCAGCCTCTAAGTCGCTCGGATACAGTATAAATATTACCAGTCCGGAAAAGATGGATATAGTAAGAAAACTTTTATTGGAGCAAAAACCGCTTCTCCAGGGGTATTGTGACACTGAAACCCTAAAGGACTTATTGGTTCATGAGAAGGTATGGGCAGTCCAAATTTATAGTGGCGAGGGTCTTGTCGCAGCGGACGAAAATGAAAACCTTGAGTACGTTATTCCCAAAGAAGGGGCGCCGGTTTGGGTGGATTTTTTTGTTATGCCACGCGATGCTAAGCACAAAGAAGAGGCGCACATGTTTCTCAACTATGTCTTACGTCCCGAGGTAAATGCATCCATAGCATCGGAACTCTGGTACGCCACCCCGAATGAGGCGGCAGAACCGCTCATGGATCCTGAAGTGCTCAACTCAAAGTCTGTCTATCCACCTGCAGAGGTCATGGAGCGGTGCGAATTTTTCGAAGATACGGGAAAGGCGACTCGATTCATAGCTCCTATATGGTCTGATTTAACGGTAACAGATTAGTGAGATATGCGTTTATATGTAAAAATTACCTTGTTTCTGTTGATTGTGGGGTTTATTCCGCTCATCTTTATGAGCCTAATCAACCTTACCAATGTTGAACATACGGTGCGACATACTGCTCAAGATGCGCTGGTAGTATTGGCTACAGAATTGGGAAAAGAAGTGCGGCGTGCAGTTAATGACGGTTATCAGGATATTCTCCTCTTAGCTCAAAATCCGGTCATTAGATCCGCCACTGCCGGTCGGGAGGAACAGCACAAAGAGTTAACCAAGGCCCAAAAGTTCCATCGAATTTTTAGAGACATAACCCTTATTAACCCGGAAGGCCAGGTAAGGGCTTCTGTATTTAACTCCTTTCGCGGGTCTTGGAAAGCTACCAGTTGGACAGCTTGACATGGACCGAGTCTGGCAGATCACCAGAAGTGTTTCAGTGGGAGCAGATGGCGAAGTCTTAATTGTGGACAGGCATGGAATTGTAGTCGCTGCTCCTGACTCGAGTAGATTACTTGAACCGGTTGATTGCGATGTGATCCGCGATGCCGTCATGAGCAGAGGAAGTGGGATAAAAGAATTTAAATATAAGACAGAGATGAAAGTAGCGGCATATGTCCCTGTAGCTGAAGTCTCCAATAATAATCCCTTAGGATGGAGCGTAGTAATTGTGAAATCGCAAGATGAGGCTTATGCGCCGGTCTATCGCACACGATACGGCCTTTTACTTGCCGCAATGACCTGCTTTTTGGTTGTAAGTATACTAAGCCCATGGCTGAGCCATCAGGTAAGTAGCAGGGTTAACAAATTGGTTGCGGTGGCACGCCGTTTCGAACAAGGCGATTTGTCAAAAGAGGTTGAAGACTTGGGAAAAGATGAAATCGGCGAATTGGGAAGGGCTTTTAACCAAGCGGGTCAGCAATTAGCCGTATCGCAACAAAAGATTATCGAATACAGCGAACACCTTGAAGAGCTTGTTAATGAGCGTACCTCTGAACTAAAAGCCACCCAGGCACAACTGGTCGAAACGGCACACGTGGCAGGAATGGCTGAGGTCGCAACCGGCGTGTTGCACAATATCGGGAATGCAATTACCAGTGTCAATATACGAATGAAACTGGTCAAGGAAGGGATAGACAATCTGGACGTCAAAAACTTGGCAAAGACAAGCGATATGCTTGAGTCGAATTCCGGAAAATTAGATAGCTATCTTGCCAAGGATGCTCGTGGACAGAAGGTCCTTCCCTATATGAAGATCGCGCTGAACAATATGGCTGAACAGCGGAATCAAATCTTATCCGACATCCAGTTCTTAGAGGGTCAAGTAGCACATATATGCGAAATTGTAACATTGCAGCAATCATATGCAACAGGGAAAGAGGGATTGCGTGAAGAATATCGTATTAATGATGTACTGACAGACTCTATTCGTATGCAAAGCGATATTCTGGAACGAAATGGAATTATTGTTGAGACCGATTTCACTTATTCAAAACCAATATTGTTAGATCGCAATCAGTTAATACAAGTGTTCGTAAACCTGATCAAAAATGCGGCCCAATCTGTTGCGGCTCAAGCCCCCGATCACAAAGTGATACATATTTCCACACATCTTTCCGGGAACTCCGGAGGGAAATCACCCATGCTGGAAGTCGTCATCAGAGACTCTGGAATCGGTTTCCCTCCGGATTTAAAAGATAAGATATTCAATTATGGATTTTCCACAAAAAAGGATGAGGGACAAGGATTTGGTCTTCACACTTGTGCTAATTACCTCCAGAGTATAGGGGGAAGTATAGGTGCTGAAAGCAATGGGCCGGGCAAAGGCGCACATTTTATTATTAAGATACCGATTGAAAGCCAAAAAACAACAAAACAAGAGGTGTAAAAATGACTGACTCTTATAATCGTAAGGTACTGGTTGTTGATGACCAACCCGAAATCTTAGAAGATTACATAAGAATCTTGGGTTCATCCACTAATGAGAAAGGGGGTGAGCTGACCGCACTGGAAGCAGAACTTTTTGGTGACTCCAATGATACTGCCCGCATATCTAATATATCGAGCTTAATAGAAGATGAGTATAAGGTAGGCACGGCCAGTCAGGGTGCAGAGGCAATATCCTTGGTTAAGAAGTCAGTTGCAGAGGAAAAACCTTTTGCTGTTGCCTTTATGGATGTAAGAATGCCCCCCGGCATCAACGGTGTTCGGGCCGCCTCTGAGATTCGCAAGATTGATTCGGATATAGAGATCGTCTTTGTCACAGCGTATTCCGATGTCTCTCGGAATGACATCCTGGACCAAATGGGAACTTCCGACAAAATACTCTATCTTCGCAAGCCGTTTGACGCGGATGAAATAAAACAATTGGCCCTGACATTAACGGAAAAGTGGAATCTAAACAAGACGATCGACAAGAAAACAGAAGAACTAAAACTGGGCCATGCCATAACTATACGTGTTTTAGCCGGACTCGCCGAGCTAAGAGATACTGATACAGGGAACCATTTACAAAGAGTAGCTGAATACTCAAAGTTTATTGCTCAAGAGCTTGGCAAGCTCACATCACCTAAGTGGTGTAAATATATAACGCCCTTGTATATAGAAGATATCGGGCAATCGAGTGTATTGCATGATATCGGAAAAGTTGGCATCCCAGATAGCGTATTGCTCAAGAAGGGAAAGTTGACCGCCTCGGAATTTGAACTAATGAAAAGCCATTCCACTATTGGAGGAGATGCTCTGACCAGGGCAGATAAAGAACTCGGAATTCAATCCTTTCTCACCCTGGCGAAAGAGATCGCCTACCACCACCATGAAAAGTACGACGGCACCGGATATCCAAAGAGGCTAAAAGGTGAGGAGATTCCGCTTTCCGCACGGATTGTGGCATTGGGCGATGTCTATGATGCTCTGACGTCTGATAGACCCTACAGAGAATCTTTGCCCCATGAAACAGCCGCAGACATAATTACCGGGGATATGGGAAAAAAGCATTTTGATCCAATAGTCTTAGACGTGTTTATCAATAATCAACATATATTTCAAAAAATCCGCGAAAAGTATTCTTAGGCAGTTGTGCAAAGCGTCCTATTTCTTCAATGTCAAAAGAACAACTTCTCCGGGGCAATTAAAACGAAGGGGTACCCCTGACGTGCCAACGCCGGAGCTGGTATAGCCGTGCATATCTCCGTATTTCCAAAGGCCGCCGGCAGTCTTTCGGGGAGCACGGCTGTGTGTCATAATGGGACCGTCATAGAAGGGGAGACGGATCTGCCCTCCATGGGTATGCCCACAGAGATAAAGGCTGGGCATATACTTTGCAGCCTCCTTGTACGCCTCGGGAGAGTGGGCCACAAAAATACTGAAGTCGCTTTTGGGCACCCCCTTGAAGGCCGACCTTAAATCGTGGGATTTATAATAGTGCGGGTCATCGACACCTACCAGCCACATGGTTTCCTTGTTACGCTTTAGCGGATAGGCATCGTTTACGAGCATGCATATTCCGGCATCCTCAAGATCAGGTATTATCTCAATACAATCATGATTCCCGAGTACACCAAAGATTCCGTCTATCGTCCTAATGTTCTCAACTACCTGTCGTAAACGCCGAATGGCCAGATAGGAGGAACCATACATTTCCGTCCGAATATCCCCCCCAATAATACAAACGTCGCATTCAACACGCGAAACAATGTTAATAATACGCTCGGGGAGTCCGGGCATTCCGTCAATGTGAAGGTCGCACAGAAAGAGGATGCGAAAAGAATCAAATGAGGCAGGGAGGTCAGGGAATTGCATTTCAAATTGATGAAACTGCACATCCAATGCGTTTCGGACACCGGAATCATATTGTCTGATGAGCTTAAAAAAACCGGTTATAATCCAGTTATAATAGATAATATTTTCAAAATTAAGATAGCGTTCCAGTGGCGGGAGGGGAATATGGCATGCACGCCATGCCTTAAAGCGAGTGCGTGATCTTACGAGTCGAGGATATTTTTCGTGGGGTCTTGGAAGGAGCTCTTTCTTAAAAAAAACAGCGCCAAAATGGGTAATCGGGATAAAAAGGAGAAGTAACACACTGATCGAACTCCAACCCCATAAAAAGTAATGCTTAACAAATAAAAGAGGGAAAAGACCTTCCAGTAATTGATCAAGGATCGGTACCGCGGTGCCGGAAGCTAAGCTAAATCTTCTCTTAAGAAAACTGGACAGAGTATCTCCCAGCATCGAGGAAAATCCGATACAGAATCCCAAGACAGGTGAGAGCCCTAACAGTAGACCGAGCAATGTTCCAGTCGCTACACTTCCAATAACCCCACGGATGGTCTTGTGGGTGCCCAGCAGAGGTTCCCCATCCACAAATTTTCGATTGCCGTCAAGTGGCCAATTCCATTTGTCTTCTAATAAAACCGCAAGAATAGGGGGCGCCGCGTTTACGGCAAAGAGAAGGATTATGATTTTGAGGCCGAGAAGTATGATGATGGGTCTCCTTATGAAAAAATCCGAATATCGAATGTCGAAATCCGAAACAAATTCAAAACTCAAATGTCGAATGTTCAAAACATTGCAGATTCAGGGATTCATTATTCCAATCATGTCAACCTTTCAATTCCTCGATTCCTCAATTTCCTTGTTTCGGATTTTGTATTTTGGTCATTTGAATTTGTTTCGAATTTCGTGCTTCGGATTTCGGATTTTTGCATAATTATTTAAGCAACGGACAACCGGACATTATCCGGAAAGTAATATCAAAAACTCCTTATTCCCCTTTGGTCCAAGAATGGGGGAGGGAACAACGCCCCGGACCTTGAACCCCAGGTCATGAAAGAACTGACTCAAGTCTTCAATTACCGTCTGATGTTGGTGTGGATCGCGAACCACTCC
>JAFDAE010000474.1 GCA_019314005.1 Deltaproteobacteria bacterium
TCATAGATAATGGCAAATTATCTGAACTTCAAAACGTCTGGCGAGATAGTCTTCAATGAGTTATCCGGCTTTCTGTTTAATATCCAAATTGTTGAAATATACGGTTAGGAACACTATGTTTTCACTAATTTTTGTTCAATAATCATGGAATCTGTGGCAATAGTCAGAAACTGTATACCAACTGGTTCGAAGGAATAGAATGAGGGATTTAAACCTCCACCCAAAATATTCCAGCAGTCATGCTTTAGTTATAGGCATAGATGACTACCAGCACGCTTCTCCGCTCCAATATGCGACCAACGATGCCAAGGCAGTTGCTATCATTCTTAAGAATAGATTCCGGTTTGGTTTTGAAAGCATCAAAATCCTTCTGAACGAAGATGCAACTAAAAGCAAAATTCAATCAATGTACATGGAATACACACATTCAGCCGATGCTGATAGCCGCCTGCTTGTATTCTTTGCTGGCCACGGATTCACCAAGACTGGTTCCGGACGAGAAGCTGGGTTTCTCATTCCATACGACGGAAACACTGATGACCTTTCAACGCTTATCAGGTGGGAAGATTTCACGCTCAATGCGGATCTTATACCATCTAAACATATTCTATTTATTATGGACGCCTGTTATGGCGGTCTGGTTTTCAATCGAGCAGTAGCCGCCGGTAGCCTGAGGTTCCTAAAAGATATGATGATTCGCCCCGTAAGGCAGGCGCTCACGGCTGGAAAACAAGACGAGCCTGTCGCTGACGGTGGAGGGCCACGAGCTGGCCACTCAATCTTCACCGGCCACCTTACAAGTTTTCAGCGACATCCACTCCATTCAAACACCCCACTATGGCTTCCTCAGCGGAGATGGCGATTTTGTATTTGACGCACCTGCGCTCCAAACACTCGAGAACAACATTACGGCTGAACAGGACACTCTCATAACGATCGCATCGCTGGAAATTCCAGAGGAAAAGGAAATTGCTTCGGATTCTTTTTCCATCGCTAAACAATTTCTTTCTGATCCAAAATCCACAATCCAACTCCACGACCTCATAGTTCACCATGTACGCAAAGTTATAATAGAAACAGCACAAGAACGCTTTCCTGTTGAAGGAGTCAGTTTTACGGTCGAGGAGTTCACGCGAAGACTCCAATTATATGAGGCTGCAACACAAGATCTCAGAAGGCTGCTTGCATGCATAGCCTACTGGGGAACCGAGAAGCATCTACCAATTCTGACTAAAGCGATTTCGCGTGTGACTGAGCACCTCAAATCGGAAAGTGGATTGGTGATCTGGAACAGCCTGCGATGGTACCCAACTATTTTATTATCCTACGCAGCAGGTATCGCAGCTCTTGCGAACGGTCGTTATGATAACTTGCAGGGTCTTTTCAGCGCGTCAGTTGCACCGCTACGGGCAAGTTCAAATTATGACAGGCTTGCCCCAGCAATCGGCGACGAAATATTAGACATCGAACGTAGTAACGCTTTTAAGCAGCTTCCAGGGCATGACAAATACCGCGTACCAAGGAGTGAATATTTATATAAACTTTTGCAACCAGAAATTGACGACGATCTGTTTCTGGGTAAAGACTACGAGTTTATGTTTGACCGTTTCGAGGTGTTTCTCTCTTTGGTAAATGCTACCGTCCGCAAGAAGAAAGAAAGTCACGTCTGGGGCCCAGTTGGTCGATTCGGTTGGAAGGCTTCCAGCCGGACGAGCCGTGAGAATCCGTTGGCCGCCATCATTCAGGAAGCCAAGGAAGAAGGCGAAAACTGGCCGCCCTTCAAAGCCGGGCTGTTTGAGGTTGATTACAATCTCTTTATTTCTGCTGCAGAAGAATATTTGCAGATAATCGGTCGCTTGGGTTGGTATTAGTTGAGCGACAAACAGGACCTTCGAACATTAGTTTGCACGCGGATTGCCTACAGCGCTGACGCGCTTCCGGCAACCGGTGAAACTCATATTGGCCGCTCTTGGTTGTTATTATGAAAATGAATTTCAAATATTTTGGTACACTTTCCGAGGCCGACTTACATCACGTTTCTTTAAAAAAAGTACTGCTTTTTTTTGACGTTGTAGCTGTACCAAAAATTGAAGAGCTTCTAAGCAAAGATTCCGAATATAAACAAAATAAAACTAGAGACTTAGAATATTTGCTGGAAAATAACCTTCTTATAGACCCAGTTGTAAAATATATGGGTCAACACACTTACGAACAACTTTTAGCATATGATAAAGAGCCAACTGTTTCAATAGAAGACCGAAAAAAAACTGTTGAGGTCCATTTCAAAGGATTTTCCGTTGAAGATGAATGGGTAAAATCTATTCAAACTAGGATTTCAAAGGACCCAAGTTTTGGCCACAAACTGATCAACTGGGTCCTTCAACTACTTGATTATGATAGAAGAGGTATTGCAAGGGATCTACGAAATAAATTCGGAATAAATGCTTTTCCCGTCTATCCATCCATTACAACTTTCAATAATGAATTTTTGGATGGAAAGAATGACGTCATACAAGTTATATTGAATGCATTGCCTGAACCAGATATTGAAACAGTTTCATGGGAACAAATTATGGACTTCAAGAATGACCCAAATACTAGTAACAAGTTGTTTTCCTTAAGACACTGGATTAACAATTTTGCTCGCAAGACTCGCACGTATGTTGAATGCCATGAAGAACTTGAATATTTGTGTAATGAATACAGAAAACATATACACCTTCACAAAATGAAAGCTGCTAATGGAGTTTTAGAGTCCTTTCTTCTGACTTCTGCTGAAATTGTTGAAGGATTAATAAGGGTAAAACCAACGAAAATAGTAGAAACTCTATTTAGCCTAAGAAAACATAAAGTTAAATTAATAGAAGACGAATTAAATGCAAAGGGACGAGATTTGGCATACATTGTTCAAGTAAAGCAAACATTTCAAGAGCAACG
>JAFDAE010000475.1 GCA_019314005.1 Deltaproteobacteria bacterium
CATTTAATGTCGAGGCAGATGGCACATCGAGTTAAGGCATTGGAGGCTGAAGTGAAGTAATTATCCTTGCCCTACGGTCCGATGCCAAAGACTATACCAACTTTATTTATGCGCCAGCCACTCTTCAACAGCCTTCTCCAACAATGCGTAAAACTTAAAAGACCCACCCAGTCCCCGTCTCCCGAAAAAGTAATTGATTTCCAAAAATAATGGTTGGGGTTCGGAGGCATCCTGCGGAAACAAAAAATCAAAGCCGGCCAGATTAATTCCTGTACTACGGCAAAAATTACGTGCGGCTCCAATAGCTGCTTCTTGCGATTCCGGAGCGAGGTGATGATCGATGCGCGCGCCGGTCCGGAGATTGCTCTGAAAGACATCTTTATCTTCTTGAATGCGCCAGTAACTAAAAAATTGTTCCCCGATCACCACCACACGAAGTGTTCTGCCTTCATTGGGGATATGCGCCTGAACAATAAACCCTTTTTGACCGCTTCTTTCCGCCTGCGCGACATTGCCGAGCGCGGTATCCAGGTCGTTTTGATTTTCCAGCAAAAAAACGCCTTCACCTTCACCACCCTCGTTGAGCTTCAATACAAAGGGAAAATCAAAGGGGAGGGTATTTGCTTTGCCCTTTTCAAAAGTTTCTTGGTAGGCATTGATATCGGAGAAGGCAACCGTAGGCGGGAATGAGACCTTGTTTTCCTGAAAGAGTCGGCTCTGTCCGAGCTTCCCCGGGTAATCAAAGCGAGCATCATAGTTGGGGAATACGTGCGGACAATGGATGCGGCAGAGTCGGTAGAGTTGTTCTGTAACCCCCTGCGGGAGGATAATTGCGCGTGCCTTTTTGGCGGCTTCTACATCTTCATCACCCGGCGGTCTTCCGGCACAGAGGATGTTTACATCGCCTTCTATACAGGGATGAAACGAAAGGATCATGTTAGTAGCCGAATCCGGAAAGCATTCGGGTATCTTTACTCCAGTTTTTTTGAACCCGCACCCAGAGTTTCAAGCAAACCTGAGAGCCTACCATCCGTTGAATGTCGAGCCGGGCCATGCTACCTATGTTTTTGAGCATTGCGCCGCCTTTTCCTATGATGATCCCCTTTTGGGAGGCCCGCTCTACATGTATGGTGGCTTCAATATCAACGCGATTCTTGTCCGGCCGCTCTTTAAAGGTATCTATTGTAACGGCAACCGAGTAAGGGATTTCCTTGCTGGTTAGACGAAAGATTTTTTCCCGTATCATTTCAGATGCGATCAGCCGGACCGGTTGGTCGGTTATGGTGTCTTCAGGAAAGTAAAGAGGACCTTCGGGCAGAAGGGTAGACATTTCATCAAGGAGTTGGTCAATCTGGATATTTTTTAAGGCAGAGATCGGGACAACGGCATGAAAAGGATGTCTCTTGTTCCATGTTTCCATAAGAGGAAGAAGGGATTCTTTTTCTATAAGATCCACCTTGTTTATGGCAAGGATAACAGGCGTCTTAACCTTTCTGAGGTTTCTTAGTAAAAAAGCGTCTGACTCCTCGTCGGGCCGGCTCGCGTCGATAAGGTATAATATCTGGTCCACATCCCCGAGCGTCCCCAGGGCAACCTTGACCATTCGCTTGTTCAACGTCTGTTTTGCTTGATGGACGCCCGGCGTATCGAGAAAAATCAACTGGGCATGCGGCCTGTGAAGCACACCCAATATTCGGGTCCGGGTTGTTTGAGGCTTTTCCGATGTAATGGAGATCTTTTGCCCAAGGATTTGATTCAAAAGCGTTGATTTTCCCACATTGGGGGCGCCGAGGATAGCGATAAATCCTGATTTGAAAGGTTCTTTACCCATATACCACGCTACCTTGAGAAATGACGCTGTCAGGGACCACCCTGATATTTTCAAAGTGGAAGCGATTAAGCAGCTTTCTTACATTGCTGTTATGAAGCCCCCTTAACTTCGGTACGTCGGGCGGGGCCACCCGCAATGTGATACGGGTCGGCATTGGTTTTGTTTTCTCTATCAATTTTACAGCCCTATCAAAAAAGACCGCGGAGTGTACCAGATGCCCGAATGATGGATGATAGGGGCCGGCAATGATGCCGTCCGGCCCGTTAAGGGACTCTGAGGCTTGAAGCCCCAAGCGTATTACGGAAATACCACGATTGCTAAACAGGCACAATAGCTCTTTGGAAATACGTACGCCTTGT
>JAFDAE010000476.1 GCA_019314005.1 Deltaproteobacteria bacterium
ATCATTCTAGGTAAATGTGGTGCCAAACAAGGATGTATCCTTCTGGTTTAGAGAGACAACCAGGTGCCAATACCCATCTCAGCGGCGCGATGGTAAATAGTTGGGGCTACAGCCATATCATCCAGGGCTAGGCCAAGATTACAGGCAATTGTTCGTTCTTTAGCCGATTCGCGCCCAGGTTTCAGCCTGGCGACCAACTCGCCCAAGTCAGCGTGGATAGGTGGGACATCCTGAAAATATCCGATATTTTTGTAATACTCAAATTGCTTCAGATCATCCGTACAGAATTTGTCCACTTCCTTCATCGCAGCTGGCTCCCAATAGGAATCAAAATCTACGAGTGAAGCAAAGGCACCTTCATCAAGCCATCCTGCTTTGATAGTTTTGTGCGGTTCTATCAATATCGGGCCTGCAGTCACAACAAGATCACAGCCTGTGACCGCTTCTTGGGGCCTTTGCACGGGAGTAACCTTAAGTCCCAATTTCTCCTGTGTTTTTTGACTGAATTTCTCGATAGCTTCGGGGATAATATCGTAAGCGAAGACTTCTTCAATCGAAAATGGCACATTGAGCGCTTCGGTATTAGATATGCCTTGCACACCACAACCTAAAATGCCCAGCTTGGTTGATTCGGGGCGTGCCAGCCTTTTCGCTGCAACCGCCGATGCTGCCGCAGTTCGCATGGCGGTGATCCATTGACAATCCATGACAGCTTGCGGGATACCGGTTTCTGGGTCATTGAGAATGAGAAGGCCCGTAATATAGGGCAACCCTTTTTTCGCATTCTCTGGAAAACCGCTAACCCACTTGATGCCAGCCGAATTGAGTGCGGGAATATAAGCAGGCATGGCGTGAATAAAGTTATCACCATCACCGGGGTGGATACCAGGTTTGGGCGGCATTTCAATCCGACCATGTCCCTTTTCATCGAAAGCCTTTTCGAGTAGTTGGATAATTTCTGCCATTCCCAAGTTTATTGAAACCACATCGGCTTGCGAGAGATAAAGGATCTTAAGTTCTGTCATTTCGGAACCCCTCGAGTTTAAATTTCTCAAATTATGATTATTTCATCCTGGCTAACGGATGAGCTCACCCGCAGCCGGGCTTTGCCTCTCCGGTCTTCCGTCCTCGGTCCCCAACCCGCCCCCTGGCTGTCGGGTGGAGCGGGGGTTATGTTGTACTAAAGACTACCTTTAAACCTAGTCCTTGAATATGTCCCGTCAAAAGGATCATCTCCAAGATTGGCTTTCTGATGCAAGACATTAATGATTATCTTGCTATCCTCAAAGAATCTTTTTGCATCCTTCGCTGTTAGAGTCTTTTCCCATTTAGTTAATGGTATTGGTGGCAGCTCATCCGCTTTTAGGAATTTATCAATTGGAAAAGAAGTAGTTTCTTCCAGTTTTATTGTTTTTGCATGAACGATATCGTTTCTAAAATCAAAAATTGATTTATAAGTCTGAAATGGTCTTCTTCCTTTATCTACATTAAGTTGAAGAAGCTCTGAAATTTTATCCAATTTTTCATCTGGCGATGAATACCGTTCAAAATCCTCCCAATCGCCTGGATAATTAATACGAAGTAAATGATTCATGAAAGCCTCTAAAGAAAATGCACAAAGTAACATCGAAAATAAGAGATAGGGTTCTTGCACATCTCCTTCCGAGGCTTTGTTATACGCCCATGCACATCGACTCCATAACAGAACCCATGGGTTTACTTTTCGAGTAGCTATTACCTCCATATTTTTAGACATAAAAAATTTTCAACCTAACGGTTTGCGTTACCCGCCGCCGGTGCAAGCAAGGCGACAAAATCATACTAGCACGAAACATTGCAAAGTGTCTGTGCGTACTTCCGCCATAGGCGGTCGGGTGCACGCTGTGTTAGCCGGTGTACAAATGGAACAATCAGGATGTCCGTTTGATCCAATCTCGTACGGTTTTAAAAAATGCATCGGCTTCTTCGATGTAGGGTAGATGACCGCTTTTTTCAAAGATAACCAGTTCGGAATTATCGATACCCTCATGCATAATATGGGCCTGGATGGGTGGGCAGACGAAGTCGTGGCGACCAACCAGTATCAACGTTGGAATGTGAATCTCACCCAAACGTGGAATGACATTGTAAGCCTCTATCTCCCCTTCGAGCGTCTGGCCTGCAACGGAAATGATACAGTTTTCCACAAGGCTTTCACGCATCTCCCTGTCGGAAAGCCAGTCTTCTTGAAGTACATCTAGCATCTCGTCGGTAGCGCCTTGCCGTCGAGCATTCTCCATGATTTCTTCAGCGTAATTAAAGACCGGCGCAGTATCCAATAAGATCAAATGGCTTACACGATGGGGATAACGCAACGCGAATTCCAAAGCTATGAATCCGCCATAAGAGAAACCGATTACGGCGACCTGATCAAAACCCAGGTGCAAAGCAAAAGCTTCCGCATCAGACGTGAGTTGAGTGTGGGTCATCGTCTCTTTGGTGGGCCGTCCCGAGCGGCCATTGCCACGATGGTCGTAATAAATAAGATGAAATGTGTCCTCGAGGGGGTCGAGCCAGGGATGCAAAATGGTGTGATCAAAGCCCAGGCCGCCATGCATCACCAGACATGGTAGCCCGTCTCCAATAGTGACATAGTACAGATCGGTTCCGTTTATAGCTGCTGTTGACATAATAATCTCATAAAATTGAGCCGGCTAACCTGTTGATATCGCTCAATTTGAACCGAATAACGGAAATAATCGGTTCATTTGGACCGATATCTGCTCATCTGTATTATATAACAATTATGTTACGTAATTGATTGGGGACCAAATCGCTTATCTGC
>JAFDAE010000102.1 GCA_019314005.1 Deltaproteobacteria bacterium
AAAGCTCTGGAGGAAAAGAATATTCCCTGCCTTCGCATTGATACCGATTACAGCATGGAAGATGTAGGACAGCTCAAGACCAGGGTGGAAGCATTTGTGGAGTTGATAAAATAATAGGTGAAGGAGCGGATTATTGAGACCGGAAAGCATGTCACTGTTTGATCGCTTGAGAGAAAGGAGCCAGCTCGAGCTTGAAAAAGCAAAGGAGGCGGGGAAAAAGGTTGTTGGGCTATACTGTGTCTTTGCCCCAAAAGAGCTTATCCGTGCGGCCGGTGCCATACCTGTGGGCCTTTGCGGAAAGAATCAAAGCCCCATCCGTGATGCAGAGGCTGTACTGCCCGCAAACCTTTGCCCTCTGATCAAGTCAAGCTACGGCTATGCAATCACAGAGACATGTCCCTACTTCGATTTCTCCGATCTTGTTATCGGGGAAACCACCTGTGACGGTAAGAAGAAGATGTTTGAGCTATTAAAAGAGATTAAACCTCTATTTCTCATGCATCTGCCGCCCACTTCGGAGGGGAATCGCTCCCTCAATTATTGGGTTGAAGAGATTGTAAGGCTTAAGGATTTTTTGGAGATTCAGACCGGAACAAAGATAACGGATGAGGAATTAAGGCGCCAGATTGAGCTTCATAATAAGAAAAGGAGGTTATTAAAGGAGATTGCAGGGTTTTGCAGGGAACGTCCCGTGCCGGTTTCAGGCATGGATATGATGACAGTAATGGAATCCAAGAGCTTTACCGTTAAGCCCGATGACTATATTAGCGCCTTGCAACAGCTTGTCCATGAGCTTGAGGCCATAAAAAGGGAAGGAAAATCGGCGTGCAGTCCCGAAGCCCCAAGAGTCCTTCTTACTGGTTGTCCTGTGGGTAAGGGTTCGGAAAAGGTCGTGCGGCTAATCGAAGAATGCGGAGGAATTGTAGTTTGCCAGGAGAATTGTACCGGCATCAAGAGTTTTGATCTGCTCGTGGATGAAGATGACGATCCTTACATGGCCATCGCAAGGCGTTATCTAATAACTCCGTGCTCTTGCATGACTCCCAATCAGGGGCGGGTCGACCTGATAGGTCGACTTGTTGGAGATTTCAAGATTCATGGCGTAGTCGATCTGACCTGGCACTGCTGCCATACTTACAATGTCGAATCTTACTTGATCAAGGAGTTCCTGGAGAAAAAATACCAAATTCCATTATTACACATTGAAACAGATTATTCTACCTCTGATACGGGACAACTAAAGACAAGGATAGAGGCGTTTTTGGAGATGTTGCATTAAGTATGAGATTTCTACAAATAAAAGAAAGGAGAATAAAGAGATGAACAAGCAGGCAAAGGGGCTGACAAGGAGAGATTTCTTAAAGAAGGGGGGGGTGTTGGCTGCCGGAACAGCAATGACCGGTCTCACTTCAAGCATCATCGTAAGAAAGGCGTATGCCAAAGTGCCTACAATCAATTTTGCATATATACTATCCGACCATCACGCACCCTTAATGGTTATTGCAAAGGAATGGGAACACTTCCAGGGAAAATACAAGACATATCTCAAACCGGTACGTGAATATAAGCTGTATGATTTCTTTTATGAAGGCTCAAAGATAGCCAGAGTGAAACTCATCCCCACCAAAAAAGGACCGGATCTCGAAAAACTCGTAGCTCAGGGGAGTGTAGATATAGGGATCAGCGGTACACAGGCCATTTTGATGTCGATAGATAGGGGCGTAAAGACAAAGATCATTTCTCCGCTTCAGACTGCCGGCAATGTCTTTGTATTGAAAAAAGAATTTTACATGAACAACTGGCGCGATTTTGTAAATGAAATCAAAGGAGGCAAAAGCCAGTTTAAGGTAGGAATGCCGGGGCCTCATTGTGTGGCGACCATTATTTTCAGGTCGGCCCTCGATTATGAAGGAATTACCTATACGGAGGATGTTACAAACAAGAAGGCGGATATCCTCTTTATCAACATGAAAGGGCACGGAAACCTTATTTCTGCGCTGGCAAACGGAATAACAGAAGGCATTATCGGGGCCCAGCCGTTTCCATCAGTTACTATAAACAGGGGACTTGGTAAATTGATTCTCAATCTGCAGGATGTTCCTCCCGATAATATGTGGAATGGACATGCCTGCTGTTCTCTTGAAGCAACAGAAGGATTTGCAAAAAGAGACAGAGGTCTCCTGATCAAAATGATGGAATTGATTGCGCTTGGAGTAAATACAGCCAATCAGGACAAAGAAACGACTGCAAGGGCATGCTCATCGTGGCTTGGTGTTGAAGAGACCGTAGAGAAATTAGCGATGCCGACCCTTACCTATACCACCACACCCACAGCACAGTGGAAAAATAGCGTTTACACCTATGTTGAAATAATGGACGGGATGAACATAGTCAGTAAAAAATTGCGAGGGAAACGAGGTGATGAGCTTGACCCACTTGTCTTTGATTTTCAATATATAGATGCGGCAAAAGAGGCTCTGAGACGGAAGAAACATATGGTGTAGGTGTTATCACATGAATAAGAAGGGCGTTTCAGAGAAGATTTTTTTCCACCTCTTACTACCTGTTCTATTGATGGTTATCTGGCAGATGCTGGCCATTCACATTGATAAGCCAATGGTCCTTCCAAGGTTGGAGGCGGTGGGAAGAGTCCTGGCTCATCCCAACACAAAGATTTTGATTACCGGAAGCCTTGTTGAAAATATGGGCATAAGTCTTATTAGAGTGATGTGCGGCTTTTTTCTGGCTGCTGCCACAGCCATTCCACTTGGGTTGTTGATAGGCTATTATAGATTGGCCGAAAGGATTCTTGCGTCATCGTTTGAATCTTTAAGACCGGTCCCCCCGCTGGCGTGGGTCCCTCTGATTCTGGCTTGGTTCGGAATAAAAGGCCTTGCCGACTGTTTCCCGGGACTAAGTAACAGCGCTGTTTTTGGAGGTGTTCAATTTTCAATGGTCATAATTATCCTGATTGGTGTCTTTTTTCCTGTTTTACTCAATACTATTCACGGAGTAAAAAGTATTCCGAAAATTTATATCGAATCTGCAAGAACTCTCGGCTCAAGAGGCTTTTCGCTTCTTTTTAAGGTGATCATTCAGGCCAGCCTTCCCTCGATAGTAACAGGTCTGCGGATCGGCATGGGGATAGGGTGGATGTGCCTGGTTGCGGCAGAGATGATGCCTGGGAGTAATGCAGGCCTTGGCTATCTTATCTGGTATGCCTATGAACTCCTTCGCACTGATATAATTGTAGCCAGCATGATTGTTATCGGTTTTATTGGATTCATTATGGATTGGGGTTTCAGACAGTTGGAAAGGAAACAATTTGCATGGGTCGGCAGGATTAAGTAGCTGATGCTAAAAATAACCAACATCACGAAGACATTTAATAAGAACAATGGTGGGAAAGTCCTGGCCATAAGCAATCTGAATCTGAATGTAGATGAGCATGAATTCGTTTGTATCGTAGGGGCATCAGGATGTGGCAAGACTACGACTCTAAGGCTTATTTCAGGTCTTGATGTACCAACAGAGGGAAAAATTTTTTTAGATGGAAATAAGATTAATGGCCCCGGACCAGAAAGGGGAGTTGTCTTTCAGGAATATACTCTTTTCCCGTGGAGAAGTGTACTGGAGAACGTAACCTTCGGGCTTGAGGTAAAAAACATCGACAAGAGAAAAAGGAGACAAACAGCAAAAAAATATCTCGAAATGGTGGGACTTGCTGATTATGCCGATGCATATCCTTATGAACTCTCCGGCGGCATGCAGCAGAGGGTGGCTATCATAAGGGCATTGACTTTAAATCCCAAAGTCCTGTTGATGGATGAACCGTTTGGCGCTCTGGATGCCCGAACCAGAGACTTCTTGCAAAACCAATTGCTCAGGATATGGGTAACCGAGAGGAAAACGATTTTATTTGTCACGCACAGTATCAACGAGGCAGTTTTTCTTGCTGATCGTGTCGTTGTTATGAAAAACAAGCCCGGGAGAATTCACGATGTCATTGAAATTGATGCGCCGAGACCGAGAAACAAGATGAGCAAGAAGTTCAAAGATTATTACACGATAATTCATGGTATGTTGGAAAACGGTTTAGATAGAGACCACTTTTAATCAAATGGCGGAAATTATGATGCATCATTTTGTTTTTCCAATAAATGCGCTTCCTTCCTGCCAAATGATGGATGTGGGTATTGATGACATACTTTGGAATGCTGACATAAAGTTTAAAGCGTTAAGAAACTATTATAAAAGGATAGATGCCGATATTCTTTTCTATTTTCATGATGCGGTTATTCAGGCGGAGGCCATGGGGGCAAAGGCAAAGTATTCCAAGAAAATGATGCCCGCAGTTGCGGCCACGACCCAGGTCGTGTCGCTCCCAGACCCGGCCCAGGTTCCAAGAATGGCCGTAAACGCCAACGTGTTGAGGAGGATGGCGGGAGAGTTTCCTGATAAACTGAGATCGGCGCTGGTCTACGGTCCTTTTACTGTGGCCGGCCAGGTTGCGGGAGAGGAGGCGCTACTAAGAAAACTCATAGATAATCCCAGGGAAGTCCTGAGCCTTCTTGAAAAAACCTGTGACTTCGCAAGGCGTTATGCCTCTTATCTCATAGAGGCAGGGGCAAATCTGGTATGGGTCTCTGATCCGCTCTCAGTCCTGATTCCTCCTGATCAATTTTGGGAGTATTCCGGCGTTTATCTAAAAAGGATTTTTGAGTCCTTCCCATCTCTCCCGTCTGTCCTTCACATATGTGGCGATACCTATCAAATTGTTCAAGAGATGGTCAGGACAGGCGTACGTGGAATAAGCTTTGATAATTGCATGGATCTTCTGGTTGTGGAGGATGAAATACCTGATGATGTCTATGTCATTGGAAATATTGACCCTGTCGAAGTTATCGAACTTGGATCACCTGATGAGGTTGTTTCCCGAACCTCAGACCTGGTATCCGTGATGGCTTTAAAGGATAATTTTGTCTTGAGCACCGGCTGTGCTGTTCCTCCCTCCGCACCCATTGAAAATGTCAGGCTCTTCCTGGAAACCGGCAGAAAATCCTTTGCTGACATTAGGCCTCACATTCCCATGCTTTCGGAAATCAGCCAGAATGTCTATGCCGGCAACGGTGAGGAAACCAGGCATGGAGTGGCAGCAGCCCTTGAGGACAGCGTCGATCCGCTAACTATTATTTGCAGTGGCCTGACGCGGGGTATCCGCAAGGGGAGCTCCATGTATGAGGCAAAGAGATGCTTTCTGCCTTCTATTCTTCTTATGGTCGATGCATTTTATAAGGGATTTAAGGGCATGGAGGACCTGCTTGAGATTGAAGAATCAAAGAGGTCATCTATTATCATCGGCACGGTCAAGGGCGATATCCATGAAATAGGCAAAAACTTAGTCAGAATATTTTTAGAAACACATGGGCATAAGGTCGTTGACCTGGGCGTTGATGTTTCAGCAGATGCCTTTATAGAAGCTTACCAGCAATATTTTCCTTCTATCATTGGCCTATCTGCCTTTACTACGGAATCCAGGAAGGAGATGGAAAAAGTCATTAGCGCCTTTCGTAGAGAAGGGATAAGAGACGTGCTTTTTATTGTTGGGGGTGCTGCCGTAAATCATGAAGTCTCTCGTTCTGTTGGCGCTAACGGATTTGCACGTGACGCTGTAAGAGCGGTTTTATTGGTTGAAAAACTTCTCAAGCAATCAAAGGATTATATCTAATCATATGCTAAGAGATGGTGTCACGGTAACTAATAGGATGCTGAAATATATTCGGGTTCCCCGGAATGGTCCCCAAAAAGAAAGGGTATCCTTGTTACTGCAAGAATTGCTTAGCCTTTTGGATACAAAAAAGTGGCGCATGTGCGTATCTATTGATAAGTTTTATGATCTCTTTGGCGCTTATGCTCACGAAAGTCAGTCAATTACTAAATTGCTCAAGCGTTCAGTAAAGGTCTATCTGATAACGATAAGCCTCGGGCAAGCTATTGAACGCAGATCCAGGGAATATTTTAAAAATAGTGAATCCTTTAATGGATATGTAGCAGATCGGTTGGGGAGCTTTCTGGTGGAAGAAGAAATAAGAAATATAGATTCTACAATTTCAAGGCAATGCAGTGAAAGCGGTTATACTACTACCCGAAGATATAGTCCGGGATATGGTGATTTTTCGATTAATGCGCAGCAAATATTTTTCGATCTGGCAAAGGATTCTATACCCGAACTAAAAATTAGTCCCGGTTGCCTTATGTCTCCTGAAAAAACAGTCACTGCCATAAAGGGTATGATTAAAAACCCGCATATTATTTGAGTATATAGGAGAATTTTTGAATGAGACTTGCTGGTATAGATATTGGTTCACGTAGCATTGAGCTGGTTGTATTGAGGGACAGCGAGATCATTGAAAGCAGGCAGGCTGATTCCGGGTTTGACCCAATGGCGCAGGCCAGGAAGCTTCTTGACGGAGTAAAACATCACCATATCATGGCTACCGGCTATGGAAGGCATCTTTTCGAGCTTTGTCTTGATGCCCCGACGGTTACAGAGATCAAAGCCTATGCTGTGGGCGCAAATGCTCTTTTTCCCGATGTCAGGACAATACTGGATATCGGCGGGCAGGACAGCAAGGCAATAGCTCTTAATAAAAACGGGAAAGTAATGAAGTTCGAAATGAACGACCGTTGTGCCGCGGGAACAGGTAAATTTCTTGAGATCATGGCACATGCTCTTGGCTTTGGACTGGATGAATTTGGAGCGGAGGCGCTCAAGGCAACGAAAGATATTCAAATCAGCAGCATGTGCACCGTGTTTGCTGAATCGGAAGTCACCTCTCTTGTGGCAAAAGGAGAAGATCGCCGTGAAATCGCACTGGGACTGCATGCTTCTGTTGTTCGGCGTGCTGTTGGCATGCTGAAAAGAGTATGCCCTGACGGCAACATTTTTTTTGCCGGCGGGGTAGCAAAAAATCCATGCATGCGCAACTTGATAGAAAATGCACTTGGCCAGAAGATAACTGTTCCACAGAATCCGCAGATGGTAGGGGCCTTAGGCGCAGCGATTCTGGCAGGTGAAATAAAATAATGGAAATCACACAGATATCGCTTAAGAGGAAAAATTATGCCCGACTTTGATTTTTTATTGAAAGAACAGTTTTTATTGAAAAACGTTGGTTGATTTTAATCATAAAAGATTAATCTGTCGGCCTGCGTGTGCGGTGTGACTCGAATATTTAATGAATTCTTTAAGATTTTTCAGGAAAATTAATGAAAGGAGAAATTAAATGGGACGATTGAAAAACATTTTTGCAACCCGTTGGGGTATTATTGGTGTAGGGGCCTTTATAGGTCTGCTTGCCGCTCTTTTACAAAAGCTGGGCAACCCGGGCAACATGGGTATTTGCGTGGCCTGCTTTGAGAGAGACATCGCAGGAGCAATCGGGATTCATCGGGCGGCCGTGGTCCAG
>JAFDAE010000477.1 GCA_019314005.1 Deltaproteobacteria bacterium
AACCGAATTTGTTTACGGCGCAGTAAGAAGTGATAATCATACAAACATCCGCAATAATGTGAGGATAGGTATGCTTCCTATCGGTAAGAAAAGAGGGAGGGGGTGCCACATAATCATATTTGCGAGGAGGACTGACAGTGAGCGGAAGTCTAGAGTTCAACATTTCTGATCTGAAAGAGATAAATTACGCAGTCATATCTGTGAAGCTGAAATCCAGCAAAGTCACCGACGATGACCATGAACTAACAGGGTTATTCATTGGTATGCAGCCATTGGTACCACACAACACAGCCATCGTGTCTACCGACGAGATGTATATATGGATGCGTAAAGGCAACTATTGCCATATGCTCAACGTAAAGCACTATGAAGTTGACAAAATTTACATGGGCAAAGATAAGTCTGCCTACGAATTTACAGGCAAACATGACGATTTGGACAAAGAAAAGAGCCGCCTAATCATCATCCATAAGGCCATGAAAGATGCTGGCAGGATAGGCCCCAATGGACTGATTGATATCTCCACCTACAAAGACATACCAGCTAATATACAAGCAGATATCGATAAAGGTGTGGATAAGACTAAAAATACCAGTAGGTCTGCTGTCACCGGATCTCACCACACTAAGAACAGTGGGACACACCACCAGGCCGCCTGTGGTTACACTGGTCACTCGACCTATAAAGCCAAAGAGACCAGTACTAGAGGCATAAAGCGGACCACCAGGTATTCACCAGCAGAAGCTATCGCAAATATGTGGAACAAAATACTGGAAATACAGGCTGGTACTTACAAAGCTCCGAAGTTAAGGGTGTTAAAAGAGGACAAAGAGGAAGCGAAAAAAAAAGCAACAGCTAGTGAATCAGAGGACACCACGGGACATAGCCAGCCTAAGCAGGGTCCTCCATCGAATGCATCCACAAATTTAGATTATGCTGAGGAGTTAGCTTATTGGGGACTTGTGGGTGGTGCTCACCATGTTTTTCCTGGCACTAGCTAGCAAAATGGTTATATTATTCTATAATACACATGGAATAATAAAATCATAGAGGTAGATGTATGAAATTGATAGGGAATGCCAACATAATTGGCCAAATAAACATCGCCATCTTGGCAGCCAGAGAGCAAAACCGGCCTATACCACATATGTTACTCAGCGGAGCAGCTGGCTGTGGTAAAACCAGTACCGCAAGATACATAGCCGAATTAACCGGCTCAGACCTGATAATGGCTTCTGCCGACTCTGTTAAAAGTAGAGAGGACGTTTTATCCATCATAGGCCAAATGAATCATCGCGGATATGATAAATATGGTCGTAAAATCAGTACTACACAGCCATCCATTGTCTTTATAGACGAAGTGCATAACGTACCTATATCAGGACAAGAACATATGGGTATTGTGATGGAGGAGTGGTATCTGCCAGTAACAAAACGTGAAGCAAACGTTGATGCAAAAAATGTCAAAAATCGTGATAACGCCATTAGATGGAGTCCAGAGTTTACTCTGATAGGAGCTACCACAAACGACGGCGATTTGAGCAAACCATTCAGGGACAGATTCAAATTGAGATTCCTATTCAGCACATATTCACTAGACGATTCTATGCTGATAGCAAAAGAACACGCTATGCATCTAGACATCATTCTGGATGATAACAACGCTGCAATGGAGATAGCAAAGAGAGGCCGCGGCGTACCAAGAACAATTGTCAGCCTATTGGAAAGGTGCAGAGACACCGCGCTGGCATGCAAAGATGATCCTGGCAGTTGGAAAGATGTGGACATGGTCGAAGTAAATCACGCAATAACTGTGGTCACGTTTGATAATCTTGGCATTGATAAAACCGGACTAACCAAGACTGATATAAACATACTCAAAGCACTATACGAATCCGTGGACGCTGTCGGCTTGGACAATTTAGCAGTGCTACTGAACGAATCGACCAAGGTTCTGTCAGAAGCAGTAGAACCTTATCTGATCCAGAGGGGTCTTATTATCAGGACAGGTAAAGGTAGGAAGATAACTGATAAAGGACTACAATACTTGATGGAAAATGGGTACATCAAGTTTGAAATGAATAAGAAGTACGATATACCTAGAAACTTTGATAGGGGGTTATGATGCCTATAAGAGATATCAAAATCAAAAATTCGGATGGCAGTGATGCAGTGGATGATGGCGG
>JAFDAE010000478.1 GCA_019314005.1 Deltaproteobacteria bacterium
CCTAACAAAAAAAAGAAATCCATATTGCGGACAGCGGCTGTTTATGGAGCCAACGGCAGCGGCAAATCCAATCTGGTTAAGGCGATTACCTTTGCCAAAAGCCTTATTGTTGATGGGACAAGGCCGGATCAGAGAATCCCTGTCACTCCTTTCAAACTGAATGAGGAAAGCCGGAAGTCCCCCAGTAGATTTGAATTTGTCATAAATTACCAGGACACCATATATACCTATGGCTTTGTCGTGAATGAGTCGGAAGTCAAAGAGGAGTGGCTCTTTGCTATCCGCAATGTTCGGGAAGTTCGGCTTTTTGAAAGGATTACCAGATCCAATGGCAAGGCAAAGGTTGAATTTGGGCCAAGTCTTGCCGGCAAGAAGGCAAAGAAGCATCAGTTTTTGAGTTTTATCGCGGAAGGAACGAGGCCGAATGAACTGTTTCTCCATGAGCTGTACCAGAAAAACGTGAAAGACGTCCTGCCGTTGATTAACTGGTTCAGGGCGGTTCTTGTGATAATCGGCCCAGAATCTGCCTATCGCGATCTTATCTTCGATGCTTATACAAATGAAAATTTTATTCAGTTTATGGGGATTTTCCTGAAAAATGCCGATACTGGGATTGATGAAATAGTTACTGAAAAGATTGACCCTGATTTTGATAAATATTTTCCAGAAATGCCGGAAAAACTTAAAAATGATCTTCTGAACATCAAGCCCAACGTCAGGGTCATGCTAAGCACTCCAGAAGGACGTCGATATACTTTGATGCGCGAGGAGAATGGAGAGATTGTGCTGTTGTGGCTGAAAGCAAGGCATAAATTAAAGGCTGGCGGCTATGTTGATATGGAAATTAAACATGAATCCGACGGCACAAGGCGGTTAATGGATCTGCTTCCGGCTTTATTACATTCGAAGAGTTGGGAACGGGTGTACATCATCGATGAAATTGACCGCAGTATGCACCCCCTTCTGTCGAGAATATTTTTGCAGGCATATCTTGATGATCAGAAGTGTGGCAGAGGTCAGATCATTATTACTACCCATGAAAGCAATCTGCTGGACAGAAAATTGCTCAGGAGGGATGAGATCTGGTTTACGGAAAAAGATGAGGAAGGCTCTACCCATTTGTATTCTCTTTCTGAATATAAGGTGAGGCCTGATCTCAAGTTGGGCAAGGGATACCTTGACGGCCGGTTTGGGGCCACCCCCTTCCTTGGCGATCTTGAAAATTTGCAATACTGCTTCAAAGAAAGATAAGTAGGTTGTTTTCCAATGACATTGACAACAAGGCGGAAAAGACCTCTTGATCGCCGTACTCGGCCGGAACCGCATCGTGATGCAAGACTTTTCGTGATTGCAACGGAAGGAGAGAAAACCGAGAAGCAATATTTTTCCCTGTTTCGGAACAGGCGATGCCAGGTAAAGATAATCGCAAGTTCAGAAGGAAGATCAGCCCCCAAATACGTTCTTGAGCAGCTTAAAAAATTCAAAAAAGAGTATCAGCTCAAAGGGGATGATGAGCTTTGGCTGATGATCGATGTCGACCGATGGCCGGAAGGAGAATTGGCTGCTGTGCCAAGCCAGTCCATGCAGAACAATTTTTTTCTTGCCGTGAGCAATCCCTGCTTTGAGATATGGCTTTACCTGCATCATGCTTCGACACGGAAAAAATCGATTTCTTCAGTGGAAATGAAGCAAATGCTCAGAGATAAACTCGGAAGTTACAACCCCTCAAATCTTGACTTGAGCCAGTTTGTTGGAAAAGTCGAAAAGGCTATTTCGAGAGCAAAAAAACTTGACATAGATGCGGCTGAACGATGGCCATCGTCAACCGGCACGCATATTTACAAGTTTGTCAAAAAAGTAAAATAAATCTTTTCCTTATATATTCAGCATCCTGCCGCGCTATTCACGTAACAAATTGAAACACTTTAAAAATTGTGATATGCAAATACAATCTACAAGAAAATTGTTTGATTCTTAAGTGGCACTCATGGCAAAATATCTATAATTTTTGTTAGCCGAAATAATATCCAAGATTTTGTGTTTGCAAAACTCCAATAAATTTCTATTCTGATTTTTCCATCCTTCGCATTGCCCACAAAAATATGTAAAATATGTTATAGATTTTGTGTACTTTGCTTCACAATTTCACAATAAAATCCATGATATTACACTTATAATTTACTATGCTGATTTATTAATTAAAAACAGATTGAAAGTTGATGGTCTCGTAAAAAGTCCGGCAAAATTTTATTTGCCACAATATATGGTGTATTTACCACTTTTACTATACCAACAAGTTGTAGACTTACTCATTCAATTTTGTAAACAGTTAGTCTAAATATCAAAAAGGAGGTACGACAAATGAAAAACTTAACAGTTTGCTCAAGCTTATGTCTGATTTTGATTATCGGTTTAGCCGGCACGGGTTATGTTTGGTCTCAAGATTGCACATTGGAACAAATGGAAGGTAGAACCATTATTCAATTAGGATCTTCGTCCTTATGTAGCCCCAATGAAGTGGACGGTTGTGTAGGACAGTCAGATCCAATTTCTGATTTTCCACTCATTCCTTCTGGCATCTATGATGTTACTTTGGAATCTTTTGACAACCACTCAAGCAAGCCGAATCAGTCACAACTAAACGAGAACTATTTCCTTCGATTGTTTGATAAAAATAACGATAAGATTGTTGACACCAATGCTATAGACGACCTGCCTGATGGAAGTAACATTTTGACTCAAACAGTTAATACTAATCTTTTTGTGGGGGATGCCATTGGCACTATCGTAGCCATTCATTTTTGTGATGAAAGTACTTCAAACAATTGCGCTGCAAGTTTCAATAGCATAGAACCTGTATGTGTCGCTTTCGATTTAGTTGAAGAGCGTATTACCGATGGGCGAATGACGGGCGGAGGCAGTGTTGACGGGACGGACGTCAGACACGGCTTTGAGATTCACTGTGACTTATCAAAGCCGAACAACGTAGAGGTGAATTGGAGCGAAAATCGCTTCCACATGGACAACTTGGACTTTGCATTCTGCACGGAAGATTCCAATATTGACCAGGCCCCCCCAAACGCCGCGTTCGACACATTCGAGGGTACTGGCACCGGCCGCTTTAACGGCGATGACGGTGCTACTATCAACTTTGTGTTTGTGGACGCTGGTGAGCCTGGTAAGGGGGTAGACTCGGCGATGATCACCATTACAGATAAAGATAAAAATAAGGTGCTGGAGGTCTCGGGACTGCTCGACAAAGGCGGTAACCATCAAGCACACTAAATAGAGATCCATTTAACATATCGAAGATCAAAAAAGGGGCAGTAACTCCATGATTCTGCCCCTTTTTATATCTAAATTTTTGGATTGTAATTCTTTGCTGCAAATTGCATATTTCTCCAGCATACGCCAAAAGATAGAAACTCTCGAAGCTTGTGATATCATCTATTCCAGTTCTTAAGGCTGAATTACATGTTTCTGCTATAAATCAAACATT
>JAFDAE010000479.1 GCA_019314005.1 Deltaproteobacteria bacterium
GCTGGCGCTGCTGAAGCTGCGCACGACCGGTCGGTGCACGGTGAGGCTGCCCGAGGAGCTGTTCGATATGGACGGCCCCGGCCATTACTTCCGGCGCATCAAAACGGTGGCACTGAGCATTCCCTGCGTGACAGGGCCTTATGCCAGCGTCAACTGCACGCTGACAATGCTAAAGAGCAGCATCCGCAAGACGCAAGTGCTGCGCGATGGTGGTATATATGCACGCGAGGATGCTGAAGATGACCGGTTCAACGACTACTTCGGAAGCCTCCAATCCATTGTCACCAGCTCTGCCCAAAACGACAGCGGATTGTTCGAGACAAACCTTCACGACGAGCGTTACCTACCGTTCGAGAACTCAGGCGTCATCAGCGAGTGGCATCTGGAACTGCCTGCCGACGTGCGACAGTTCGACTATGATACTATTTCAGACGTCATCCTGCATCTGCGCTACACGGCCCGGGAAGGCGGCGGTTTGCTTAAAAACGGTGCGGTCGCGAACCTTAAGACAAGGATCGAAGAAGCGCAGGCTGCCGGGTCGGTGCGGCTGTTCTCAGTGCGGCATGAGTTCCCGACCGAGTGGGCGAAGTTCACTAGCATTGAGAATGTCAGTACTGATAATCCGGCGGAATTTACGCTCAAACTCAAGACAGAACATTATCCATTCTGGAGCAAAGACAGTCTGGAAACTGTAAAGCAAGTGAAGTTGTTTGCTAAAACAACTGATAGCATAGAAGTCTCAGACAAAGTCGACGCAAACGGTAAACTTGACGAAGCAGGGAAGATAGCTTTGGAAGGTTTGTTAGGTGAACTTCGAACTGGAAAACTGGCGAAAACCGAGAACTTTTCGCCGACTGGCCCGTTTACATTATTCTTCGATAATAACTCGATGGAAGACCTCTGGCTGGCATTGACCTGGGGTAAATAAAGCATCAGGCATGTATCAACTTAAGGACCATACCAACACAAGGCTGTGTGACACATTCTGCTTGGGACGCAATTAAGCAGTTGCATTATGCAGACCTCTTGCATACGGTGACGCCAGTGGATGTACTTGCAAATTGCGCATGCCCGGTCCACGATATTATTCATTGGGATATGCACGACCGGGAATTCCTGGATATGTGTGAGACATACTTCGGTCACTGAACCTATTCGCTGGCAAAGGTGCCGCAGGATCTGCAGACCGACCAGACCATACGCCATCTGATAGGCGGCTTTGCCCGGCGGGCTGCCAGAGAAGCAGGCGATTACCGAACGTATCCCGGCGATGAGCCCGATTCGATGGTTTTTTATCAACCCGGACGACGTGAAAACAGAACTTGAGACAACACATGGTTTATTATACCGAAAAAAGCGGTCTCGGGTCGTAAGTTACTAATGAACAACCTCAACGTCCCTGATATCCGGTATTTCTTCCTTTAACCGCTTCAAAACACCGTCCTGTATAGCCACAGATGGTATCGGACACCTGCCGCATGAACAACCGGTCCTGACTTGGAAGGTCACCAGGAAATTGCTGAATGTGACCGGGACGCGGGTCTTTTCAAGGGCGATCTTCACAATCCCATCATTGAAATCTACCAGAGTGATATCACCGCCATCTGCTTTCAGAACAGGGCGTATGCTCTCCTGTATGATTTTATCTATTATCTCAAACGACGTACTTTCATCCATCGGATTTGTGACACCTCTCAGAAATATCTATGTGAACAATGCTAATAAGACTTCGCTGGATGCTGTGTATAATTGAAGCATATCATTCATGATATACTCCGGTCAGGGTGGTGGTTGTATGGGAGATATGTATTGGTGCGGGAGGTATTTTTGTTTTGAAAATTCCCACCTAAAATTGACCCACTTTTCCCATTGAAAATTGACCCACCCCATATACTAAAATCCTCCTGTTTTATTGCAGGAGGTTTTGGGTGATCTCAATGGAAGATTGGATAACAATAAAGAACCTAAAGAAGCGAAATCCCAAAATGGGAACAAGGGCAATTGCAAAGCAACTCGATTTATCGAGAAACACTGTGAAAAATGCGCTACGATCAGAAGAACCACCAGCGTATAAAAGAAAGCCGTATACAAATCAGGAACTGAAACCATTTCAGGAATATATCACTGAGCAATACTTTGTTAAGAAACTAAAAGGAAGTCGTGTTCTTAATGATCTACGCTCA
>JAFDAE010000480.1:0-839 GCA_019314005.1 Deltaproteobacteria bacterium
GCTTTTTCTCGAAGCGCGGCGTTGCTCTGTTTTGTGAGACACACCGCCCCATAGATACGCCTGTATGCAAAGAAGTAGTATCCCATCCCTTCGGTATGTCGCAGCGCAATATCGAGCCAGTCTATATCGGAATTACCATATGGTAGAATTCGGATGCGATCACGGTAAACGTAGAGCCCACCGATCTGTTTAAGTTTCTGATTCAACTTGTTCCAGTCATCAGGGTCAGCCATACTTTCACGTTGGTTTCCATGCAAATGACCGAACTCAACCCGGAAGGGTCCACATGCCGTTGGCTTGCCACCGCTGTCCTTCCATGAAATGATGTGATCAGGGTATTCCTGATCATAAACGCGCACCATTCCCCTGAACTGACCGTATTCATCGATCTCGCCGCTGACAAATTGATCGGACAATGCCAGATCATCTTTCGTAAAGAATTCATTTGAGCCGATCAAGTCCTCACACCGACTGTCCATCGGCCAAAAACGAAATGCCGTCTCTACCGGCGGCGGACCATCCACTGCAAAGGTCGAATTGCAGAAACCGAGAAGACATTTGCTGAATTCCTTGGTATGGGCACCTTGTTCTGTCCTAATGTCCGCCAAGATAGTCTCGTTCGCGGGTGCCACGTAAAAGTGCGTACCGCTCTTGTTATCGGCCAGCGAGAGACCTTCGACGGACTGCTCGAAATCCTGCGGGTCCACCTGAAAATCGGAGATCCCCGTAAGGATGGATTCAAGGTCGCAATGAGGAAATTTCTTCTGAAGCCTCTCGATATTCGCAGCGTTCTCATTTAGCAGCTCGACAACATCATTACTTGACGGGAGGTTGCCACC
>JAFDAE010000480.1:857-3474 GCA_019314005.1 Deltaproteobacteria bacterium
ACAGCCCCCAGTGGACATAGCACATGACGAGAGTGTCACGCTCGCCGTCCTTTGCGGAGCGAGTAAGAACAAGAACCTGTGGACCGAGAAAGGCAATGGCAAGACGTCCAATGCCCTTTTCTCCCATGACGGCGCGCTCTGGTTTGTCAGGGGGCCGGTAGGGTTGCGGCCCTTGAGGAAAGATAACCTTGCTGTCCGTTCCGAGAACCAACCAGTTCGATTCAAACTCCTCGAGTGTCATCCCCATACCATCATCGCGAATCACCAAAAGTGAATCAGACCGAAAGAAATCCACTTCCACATGGTCAGCATAAGCATCATGTGCATTCTTGAAGAGTTCACTAATGGCGGTGGATGCGTCGGCGATCTGTTGTCGCCCGAGCATATCTACCGCTCTTGCTTTTGTTCGGAATTTAGCCATCGCGACGCTCCATTGATCTGACGTGTTTTATAAAATGTCGGCCAAACACTTTGGCAACTTGTACGGGAACCGCATTCTGAAGCCTCGCGGCTTCTCGAACCGTAATGGCACGGTCTTGCTCCGGATGGCCGAATCTGCCGTTCGAATAGCTGATACAACGCGTCGTAAGCCCCGGCGCGGGTTCATCCCAGGCAAGACGAGTGTAACAGTCCGAATGCCCATTGTATCGCTCACCGTTCTTCTTCTTGGCATAGCATTTCGGCAACAATGACTCCGGCCAATCGCGTCGACCGTTAGTGCCTGTATGTCTGATACGCTCCAGATTCCGGGGAGACAGTTGTGCCGCACGGTGGTTAGGGTATCTCCGCTTATCCAGATGCTCTGTCCCATGCTCGACGGCGGGGGGATCGGCTATTGCGTCTCGGACGGTCACGTATGCTTTGGCGCGCTTCGGGCCGTGTGTAGGTGCAGGGAGGGAGATTGATCCCAAACGACTTGCCAGCAGCACCAAACGCCTGCGAACCTGTGCGGCTCCGTAGTCCTTTGCGGCAATCACGCCAAAATCGACGGAGTAGTCGTCTCCCTTTAGTTGCTCGACGAATGCGGAGAAAGGCCCGCTGTCTTCGATAGATATTTTCTTTAGACCAGGCACGTTCTCAACGAAAACCAATTCCGGCAGGCAGGCATGAACAAGGGCTGCAAAATGCGCTAAAAGACAGCGCCGGTCGTCCTCGGATGCTTCTTTCTTGGCATTTGTTTTCTGCTTAGTGAAAGGCTGGCATGGGGCACAGCCGCAGAACAGCTTCACCTCCGCCCCCTTGCCGTAGTGAGCTTCGATACGCCGGGCGTCGACCGTTTCAATGGGCTCGTTGATTACCGAAGCGCCGGGGAAGTTCTTCTGAAATGTACCGATGGCATCCGGGCATGAATCAACCGCCAACGCGTGTTCAATGCCGGCCTGGCGGAACCCCACGCTTGTTCCTCCGCAGCCGGAGAAGAAGTCATACACCCGGATGGGTGGCATGGAGCGCTTTGCCTTCTTTCTCATGAGCCTCCGTGTCTTTCCGACGCAACCGCCTGCAACGGACCTGATATCTCAATTGAGTTTCTCTTCGATCTCAGGAACTTCCCGGTACGAAGACAGACACGATCAAGAGCTTTCTGTCTGTTGATGCCGGGTCTGCGCACTGAGCACTCCCATATAACAACAACACGCCAGCCGTCGCGGCGAAGTTCAGTCAGAGCTTTCGCATCTCTAGTTCTGTTGTCCTCCAGTTTCTTGCGCCACCATTCTCTTCTGCTGTCCGGGATCGTGGAGCGAGAACACCCGTGGTAGTGCCAAAAGCAGCCGTGAACGAAGACGACAGCCGAGTACTTTGGGAGCACTATGTCCGGCGTGCCGGGCAGATCGAGGGCGTGGAGGCGATAGCGAAAGCCCTGTGCGAAAAGACGTTGCCGAATCTCGGTTTCGAGCTTGGTATTCTTCGCTCGAACCGCCGACATCATCTTGCTTCGGGTCTGTCTGTCTACTGTATCCGTCATTTCTCTCGCTCTATCAGATTAACTTAGGATGACCATACGAGGCGATGGGGACATCCTTGACATTTGGACATTCTTATCGACCCTTCCATTCTGATCTGATCTGACCGTTCCCGGTCCTCCCCTCATCATTGATTGGTGACCCACTCAAATTTGCGTTTAAGCCCGTTGAAATAGTTCCACTTTTCGGTCAGACGCTGGAACCGACCTACTACAATTCCCGGGGAAATCTTAAGCTCAGCCGCAAGGCGAATCACATCCGCTTTTGCTCGCAACGACGCAATTTTCATGTTTCGATCATGCGGTATAAGGATTTCCGCGGCAAATTCATTTGCCTTATGCTCACGCGGATCATCGCTACTTCCATCGTTGATATAGAGATCTTTTTTGCTGTCATGAAGGACATGACCTGCTTCGTGAAAAAAAGAAAACCAGAATTGGTCTTCCATCTTGCCTCGAAGATTCAGCAGAATCATCGCCTTGGATGCGGACAGCCATTTTGTTGCGCCATGCCAGGGCACTTTTTTCATTTCCGGAACCAGGGACAAGGCGACACCGGATTCTGCGCACAGTGAAAGCATTTCAGGAACAAATTCTTTAGAATCTTTAACAGTCAGCAAACGAATTGCTTTTACGGCCCTGGAGAATTTGTTCTTA
>JAFDAE010000103.1 GCA_019314005.1 Deltaproteobacteria bacterium
TCTGATTTCACCATACTGGTCACAGAACCAACCCCGTTCGGGCTGAATGATCTGATCTTGGCAGTAGAGGCGGTAAGGGTTCTCGGAATTCCGTTCGGCATTGTCATTAACCGTTCGGACGTAGGCGACAGCAGGGTTGTGGAGTATGCACACCAGGAGGGGATCCCGATTCTACTCGAAATTACGGACCAGCGCAAAATCGCCGAGGCATATTCTAAAGGAATAATGATGACGGAAGTCTTTCCTGAATGGAAAGAAAAATTTCAACAACTCTATCAACAAATTAAGCAACGAGAGCCTTGAAAAACGCGACGTTTTTCAAAGCTCTCGAAACTGGTACAAACCACATGAAAGAACTTACCATCATAAGCGGTAAAGGGGGAACCGGCAAGACCAGCATCGTGGCCTCATTTGCCGCCCTTGCCAAAAACAAGGTTATGGCGGATGGCGACGTCGATGCCGCCGACCTTCACCTGGTTTTGGCTCCCGATATCAAGCACGAGGAAGATTTTAAAGGGGGCCGCACCGCACGAATCAACCAGGATATCTGTACGGAATGCGGTGAGTGTATAGAACGCTGCCAATTCAATGCAATAGCGCCTGATTATGTTGTTAACAACATAGGTTGCGAAGGATGCGGGGTATGCGTATATTTCTGTCCCGTAGAGGCCATAGAGTTTCCGCAAAATATATGTGGGAAGTGGTACATCTCAGAAACGCGCTTTGGCCCCTTAGTGCATGCCAGGCTGGGGATCGCAGAGGAAAATTCCGGAATGCTGGTCACCCTTGTCCGAAACCAGGCAAAGGTGCTTGCTGAAGAACGAGGCTTTGATTTGGTTATAATAGACGGCCCTCCAGGATTAGGGTGTCCTGTTATCGCTGCAACTACCGGAGCAAACGCGGTCTTAATTGTGGCAGAACCTACCCTGTCCGGCCTTCACGACCTTGAGCGGGTCGGCAGCCTTGCGGCCTTTTTTAAAATCCCGACTCTGATATGCGTAAATAAATTCGACTTGAATCCTGATATAACAAAGCAAATCGAAGATCACGCAAAAAAGCATAATATGCACTTCATGGGCCGTATCCCTTATGACAGGGCAGTGACTCACGCCATGGTGGCCGGCAAAAGCTTAGTCGAATTTTCAGATGGAACTGCGGCCCAAGCTGTCAGAGAACTCTGGAGCCGTATGGAAGATTTTTTAAAAATTTAGTGAATTCCCCTTCTGCAACCTGAATTCACCTCTCTTTCATCAGTTTAACCTTGAACCGTGACCCCCTGAACCTAACAACCTGAGCAGTTACTAAATGATTTAAATATCAGCTTACAAGCATTCAATTTTCCTTGAATAGTACGGTATAGTTTGATAGATTTGTAAGTTGGCGAAAAAAGATTGAAAAACAACACTATTTCTACATAACAATATGTCTATTCAAATCCAGCGAAAAAAAACCCGACAAGTATCTGTCGGCCCGGTAAAAATCGGTGGGAACGCCCCTGTTGCCGTTCAGTCGATGACAAATACATTCACACACGATATTCCGGCCACGGTCAAGCTGATTCATCGGCTTGAGGCCGCAGGGTGTGAAATTATCAGAGTCGCAGTGCCTGATATGCCTGCAGCAGAGGCGATTCGATCCATAAAGGAACAAATTCATATCCCCTTGATTGCAGATATACATTTTGACTATCGACTTGCCCTTGCCGCTCTAAAGGCCGGCGCTGATGGTCTGCGCATCAATCCCGGGAATATTGGAAGCAATAAAAAAGTAAAGGCTGTAGCAGACCAGGCCCGTGATTGTGGAGTGCCTATACGCGTAGGAGTCAATTCAGGGTCTTTAGAAAAAGACCTACGCAAAAAATACGGTGTAACACCGGAAGCAATGGTGCAAAGCGCCCTGCGCCATGTGGAACTGCTCCGATCATTCGATTTCCACGACATCAAGATCTCTATAAAGGCGTCGGATGTTCTAACGACACTGGAGGCCTACCGGCGTCTCTCTTCAAAAACAGACCTCCCACTTCATGTGGGCGTAACCGAAGCCGGCACGCTTTATTCGGGAACGGTAAAGTCTGCCATAGGGATCGGTATGCTCCTTTATGAGGGAATCGGCGACACCTTACGCGTTTCATTAACTCGTGATCCTGTAGAGGAGGTACGTGTAGGCTACGAAATATTAAAGGCCCTTCATATCAGGCAACGAGGCCCTGAAATAATATCGTGTCCCACATGCGGCCGTTGCCAGGTAAACCTCTTCAGTATAGTAGATCAGATCGAATCAGTGCTTATGAATAAGACAATCCCCATTAAAATTGCTATCATGGGGTGTGTGGTAAACGGCCCTGGAGAGGCGCAAGAAGCGGATATCGGGATCGCCGGCGGAACAGGCCAAGGGGTCCTGTTCAAGAAAGGAAAGGTAGTAAAAAAGGTCAAGGAACGGGATCTGGTGAAAGTACTGTTGGATGAGGTAGAAAAACTCGAATTGGGCCAGTAAGTAGTGCCTGAACGAAAAGTCCCGTTCAGGCAAAAATCCGAATATCGAAATTCGAAACTCGAAACAATTTCGAATATCAAATTCTCCAATGTTCAAAACAAAAGCTTCGGTATTTGTGTCGTTTAGAGCATTTGAACATTCGAATTTAGAATTTGTTTCGGATTTCGTGTTTCGGATTTCGAATTTCAAAAGTAAAAATTGAGGTTTTTAGTTCAGGCACTAAGTAGTATGTAGTAAGAAGTAGGCCGTGAGATGTAGGGAATAGCAAGTATACATTCTTCATACTCCTTACTGATTACTCCATACTTCTTACTGTATACTCCTTACTTTCCGGAAAGGAAGTGATATGCGTTATACAAAACTATTTTTGCCAACTCTTAGGGAAATCCCTGCAGACGCCGAGGTTATAAGCCATCAGCTTATGCTGCGCGCCGGAATGATTCGCAAGTTGACCTCTGGGATTTATACCTATCTTCCGCTCGGACTTCGCGCCATCAAGAAAGTAAAAGAAATAATACGCGAAGAGATGGAACGGGCGGGTGCTCAGGAGATTCTTATGCCCACAGTTCAGCCTGCTGACCTGTGGAAGGAAAGTGGTCGATGGGACGTCTACGGCAAAGAACTCGTACGGTTTAAGGATCGCCACGGACGAGACTACTGCCTCGGTCCGACACACGAAGAAGTAATCACTGATCTCATCCGCAATGAGGTCCGCTCATACCGGGATTTGCCATTGAATCTATATCAGATACAGAATAAATTTAGGGATGAGATCCGTCCCAGGTTCGGCCTGATGCGGGGTCGGGAATTTAGCATGAAAGACGCCTACAGTTTCGATGCGGATGAAGAAGGAGCAGCTAAAAGTTACCAGTCAATGTTTGACGCCTACAATAGGATTTTTGAACGGTGCGGTCTCCACTTTAAGGCCGTAGAAGCAGACACCGGGAACATCGGCGGGAGTTTTTCCCATGAATTTATGGTACTCGCAGACACAGGAGAAGATGCAATTGTAAGTTGTACTGAATGCGAATACGCGGCTAATATGGAAAAGGCCGAAGTAAATCCTGATTACATTGAACAAGAAGGCCACGAGTCATCTCCCGTCTCTATGGAAAAGGTGTCCACCCCCAATGTAAGGACAGTAGAAGAGGTAACACAATTTTTGTCCGTCACCCCAAAACAACTGGTCAAGACCATGATATTTGAAACTTCTGCCGAACCGGTAGCAGTCCTTGTAAGGGGGGATCATGAAGTGAATCTCGCAAAGGTGAAAAACATTCTCGGCGTAGACGCCTTAGAACTCGCTAGTGAAGCAACGGTACTGAAGCTTACCGGCGCTCCGGCAGGATTTGCCGGAGCTGTTGGGCTTTCCATAAAGATTATTGCCGACAGTGCTGTAGAGTCCATGAAAAATATGGTTATGGGGGCAAATGAAAAGGACGCCCACCTCATAGCTGTAAACAGAGGAAGGGACTTTGAGGTCTCGGAATTCGCTGATCTACGCTTTGTTACCGCTTTGGACCGTTGTCCCAGGTGCGGGAAGGGGATAGAGATTAAACGTGGTATAGAGGTAGGACATATATTTAAATTAGGAGACAAATACAGTAAAGCGCTTTCAGCTACATATCTTGATCAAAACGGGGATGAACGCTATATTATTATGGGGTGTTACGGCATTGGTGTTGGAAGAACCGTTGCAGCGGCCATCGAGCAAAATCATGATAAAAATGGTATCATATTTCCCATGCCCATTGCTCCATATCAAGTAGTGATCCTTCCTCTTCAGGTGCGAGACAGCGATGTTGTCTCTGCTGCAGATACCCTTTATAATCAATTAACACGCCAGGGAGTAGAGGTTTTGCTCGACGATCGAGATGAACGAGCCGGAGTCAAATTTAAGGACGCAGACCTTATAGGAATACCCCTCCGCGTAACAATCGGCAAAAAGAGTCTAAAAGAAGGGAACTTTGAAGTGCAATTTCGCGCAACCGGTGAAACTGAGTTGGTTCCACGGGAGGGGGCGGATAAAGCAATATTAGATATGATTGAAAGTTCAGTAAGGAGTAGGGAGTACACAGTAGGGAGTAAGGAGTAGGCAGTAGGCAGCAAGTTGTAACCACTGTCTACTGCGTACTACTGTATACTTCCTTTAATCAAGTATGATCCGTATCAATGACATATTAGACAAGGTTGCTTCTTACCATCCAGAGGCCGACCTTGCTATAATAGACCGAGCCTATATCTATTCGGCACGTATGCATGATGGACAGGTACGGCTTTCCGGAGAGCCATATCTTGCCCATCCTTTAGAAGTAGCTAATATTCTTGCTGATATGAAGCTCGACGTAACCAGTGTAGCGGCTGGTTTTCTTCACGATGCCCTGGAAGATACCAAGGCGACCGTTGAGGATCTAAAAGATATGTTTGGAGAAGAAGTTACCCGCATCGTATCCGGTGTTACAAAACTAAGCAGACTTTCCTTTAAGAGTTCTGAAGAACGCCAGGCTGAAAGTATCCGTAAAATGATACTGGCCATGGCTGACGATATTCGGGTACTCCTGATAAAATTGACCGATAGGCTCCACAATATGCGAACCCTTCAGTTTCACAAACCGGAAAAACAGGTCGAGATTGCCCAAGAAACCCTTGACATCTATGCTCCGCTGGCAAACCGCCTCGGCATCTTCTGGATCAAAAAAGAGCTTGAAGATACCGCGTTCAAGTATATACAGTCTGATGAATATAACAGAATAAGAGGCTGGATCACCAAGAATCAAGAAGAGCGCGCAAAATACATTGAAAATGTAAGAAAGATTCTGAAAAGCCGGATGGAGGAACACAATCTTGAATGTGAGGTGTTAGGACGGCATAAGCACTTCTACAGCATCTATCACAAAATGGTTGATCAAGGCCTCGATTTTGAAGAGCTTTACGACATTATTGCGTTTCGAATTATATTAAGCACCGTAAAGGAATGTTATGAGGCTCTCGGCATTATACACTCGCTCTGGAAGCCGATTCCAAAACGATTCAAAGATTACCTTGCTATGCCAAAATCTAATATGTACCAATCATTACATACCGCTGTTATAGGACCATTTGGTGAACGGGTGGAGATACAGATCCGGACCCACGAAATGAACAAGATAGCAGAAGAGGGCATCGCGGCCCACTGGCAGTATAAAGAAGGTCGGGTCGGTGATGAACAGAGTGATCGACAATTTGCCTGGCTGCGACAGTTGATCAAAAATCAAAAAAGTCTCAAAGATCCCAGAGAATTCATGGACACCGTTCGAATCGATCTGTTTCCGGATGAAGTCTATGTTTTTACACCCAAAGGAGAAGTAAAGGAATTTCCAAAAGGCTCCACGCCCGTCGATTTTGCCTATAGCATCCATTCGGAAGTAGGGCACCGATGTACTGGAGCAAAAGTGGACGGGAGAATGGTGCCGCTCAAATATAAGCTCCAAACCGGAGAACGGGTAGACGTTATTACTTCTCCTCGTCACAAACCGAGCACGGATTGGCTGAATTTTGTAGTGACCTCAAAGGCCCGATCAAGAATCAGACAATGGATCAAAACAGAAGAACGCGAAAAAAGCCTTGCCCTCGGAAAGGAGCTGTGTGAAAAAGAATTCCAAAAGCACAACATCCCTTTCAACCCCAAATCAGAAGAATTCCTAAAAATCGCTGAAGAGTTCGGGTTCAAGGCTAACGACGACCTTCTTGCCACTATTGGCTACGGAAAGATAACCCCCCTTCAGGCAGTCAACAAGCTCCTCCCCAAGTCGTCAACAGAGGAAGACACTGTAACCTTTATCGATAAGATAAAAAGACGTATACAAAAAAAGAAACGTCACACAGGGATATTGGTCCATGGAGTAGACGATATAATGATCCGTTTTGCCAACTGCTGCGATCCTATCCCTGGGGATGCAGTAGTAGGTTATATTACAAGAGGTAGGGGAGTTACTGTCCATCGTGTCGGGTGCGTCAGCACGCTAAAGATAGAGCCTGAGCGAAGGATTGATCTTGAATGGGCAGAAGGGATTCAAGATACTCATCCCGTCAAAGTTCGCGTTGTTTGCCACAACAAAATAGGCCTATTGGCTGATATCTCAGCCATAATCAGTAAGGAAGGGGCGAATATTATTGACGTAAGTATCAAGGCCGACACCCCGAACAAACAGGCCGAATGCAACTTTGTCCTTGAAGTGGCCAACACAAAACAACTCGATATGATCATCAGGAAGTTAAAAAAGATAAAATTCGTGCTACAGGCGGCAAGACAATCGTGAAATGTCCGTTCAGAAATGGTAGATTTTGTCCCAAGACAAGGCCGCACAAAGGTTTCTACCGCAGGCGTAGCAACGCTACGTCGAGGATAGAAATCTGCGGAGAACGCCGTATCGGGGCAAAAGATGCCATTTCTGAACGGACACTATGAAGGCTTTACGACGGCCCCTGATCTAAGACACCTTGTACACACCTTAATACGTTTAACTTGACCGTCCATCACAGCCCTTACCCGCTGGAGGTTCGGATAGAATCTACGATTGGTTACATTGTGGGCATGACTTACATTATGTCCTGTCTGAAAGCCTTTCCCGCATATCCTGCATTTTGCCATTATTGTTATCTCCTTGAACTAAAATTAACAAACAAAAATTTTTAGCATAAATTCATGTTGTATGTAAATAAAAAAATAGGCCTTTTTGCAAAATTTGGCTATGAGACCTCGATCACATCAATTTCTTCTCGATCAAAGAGGGCAGCACAGACTCCTATTGTTCGAGACCTTTGTAAAACTGCCAGTTTTGCAAAGGTCTCGCTCTTCCTGTTATCTATATCAAGCTCTTTCCCAAAGCCGCAGGAAGGACTCTTATCTTTTACATAGCACTTTGAAACAGAGTGTTTTCTAAGCATCTCCAGAGCAATAAAAGCCCCCCTA
>JAFDAE010000481.1 GCA_019314005.1 Deltaproteobacteria bacterium
ACCCATCTTGATGGATTTAACTTCTTGCTTGACCTTGATCTCTTTGATACACGAGTCAAACCATTTGCCTATGCCGGTCTCCCTGTTCGTCTTTATGAAGATGGCGACTACTTGGATGCCAGGGAGGTTGGGGGAGGCGCTCATATCCTTTTAGATAATTATACAAAAATAACCCTTGAACATCAGTTCGTCGAAGAAGAACCGGACATAGTCGGATCATACGGGTCGAGTGAAAAAAAACGATACCAACTCTCTGCATTTGCAATCAGGCGATCCTTTTTTAATAAGCGCTACGGCTCTATCTCCCTTTTTATACTCAATAACTCTCCAATTGATGAATTAGATCTTGATGTTGATGCTTCATACTTCTACCAATTTAAAGAAATAGACAATATGCCGACCACCGTAGGCCCCTATACTGCCTTGACCGGGCAAATAAAGCCGTACCACCGTGTCACCATAGACATTACGAAGGGGCTTTACGAGGATATCTGGATCTCCGGCGGAACAGAATTGAGACTGTTGGACTTTGGCGAAGATGAGACAGCGTTCAACCATTCCTACAATCATGAATATGTGGCGCTCATAATAGAAAATCTGCCGATAAGAGGGCTGCACTTTTCACTGCAGGCTGATTTCTGGGAGGTTATGGACAGCAATAATGAAGATATGATCTTAACGTTTGGTGGAGAGTTAGGATATAGGAAGCCTGAAGATGTCGATGTTTCGGTGGGGTCCTTTTATTCACTTTATAAATATGACTATTTCATGGATACTAATGAAAAGACTGATGTCTATACAGTTTATGCCGATGGTCGTTATTATATTCAACCCGGGTTATACTGGGACGCCCGGTATGAATTAGACATCTATGATATTTACGAACATCGATTCATAGCCACAGTAGGTCTTGAGATATAGGGGGTGAGCTGTGTCACGACCGGGTCACATAGCCGTTATTGCGGGTGTACTGATCATTTTGTCGGTTATCCTGTTTTTTTCACTTTCAGCTTGCATTGGGGACGGAGTATCCCGGGATGCCCGTTTGGAAGAGGTCCGGTGCACCGATTGCCACGAACAGGAAAGATTTCTCCCTTCATATCACAAGCCTGCGGGCAAGTGGACAAAGAGACACGGTCACAAAGTAAAGACACTGGTGAGACCTGCGCAAAGGGTAAAAACTCCGCTGAAGCCGGGCCATGTATATGACTGCGGTCTGTGCCATAGTGATGATGCGTGCAGGAAATGCCATCAGGTAAACCGTCCAAAGGACCACACAGGGTTCTGGAGAACCAGAGGGCATGGTATCAAGGGGGTGGCGCAACGGGAATCGTGCGCATATTGTCATGATGAGATTTTTTGCATCCGCTGTCTCAAAAATACTAAGCCGATTAATCATCGCGGCAATTGGAACAGTGTGCACGGCAATGCCATAACGACTGCCGGAGATGCTCAGAGATGTTCTGTATGTCATCCGCGAGTAATTGCCTGGATACATGTCGGAAATGTAGCCAAATGTAGATTGTGTCACCCACAATAGGCTTATCAAAGACGTTTTAATAAATCATCAAATTTATAAATATTGTGTTTTTTTTATTGCATTAATAATATATTGTTTTATATATATAAATATAACTTTCTTATTTAAGAACGTATCTATACCGGAACTTAACCCTAAAATGTTGCAAAAATTGCTGCAAACTCAAATAGATATGTTGACTAACCCGGTTAAAAGTAATCCCAATTTACCCTCTCCCGTAACGGGGGAAGGGCTTTTTTTTGACTTTTTGCGAAATAATTAAGGTCATATCGTTTTAGCAGGCAGGTTTTATACTATTAACTTTTTTAAAAGAGGAGGAAGCTTATGTGTAAAAAATTTCTTATTGCCATTGTTGCATTGCTTCTTGTGCCGAGTATGGCATGGTCGTTAGAGGTGTATCGTGACGGCGACACATCGCTTGGCATTGGTTATTTTGGGCAGGCATGGTACCAGTGGGTTGAAAATGGAAAGGATAGCGACGCTGATGGGCAGGGGGACAAGGGTCTGAATGATTTCCAGGTTCGCAGGTCTTACCTGAGTATAAAAGGGTCAGCCACACCCATGCTCGATTTCTTTGTTCATTATTCTCTTGACCGGGCTGGTCAGCATCCTGCTGGTGGTGGTAACAGAGATATCGAGTTAAGAGACGGGTGGATGAGGGCAAAACTCCTAGGAGAGGCCCTTATGGTCAATCTTGGCCGGATCTATGTGCCTGTTACACGTGCCCCCTCCACAAAGTCCCTTCTGATGATCGACTGCGACTGGACCCAGGGCGGTATCCGCGGCGGCTCCTTTTTTCCGAGCAAGGCCGGCAACAGGGACGACGG
>JAFDAE010000482.1 GCA_019314005.1 Deltaproteobacteria bacterium
GTCATGTAGTCGTCGGCGCCGAGATTCAGGCCGAGAATGATGTCCGATTCTTCGCCTTTGGCGGTGAGCATGATTATCGGCATATCGAGTTTTTCTTTTCGTATCAATCGGCATATCTCATAGCCGTTAATCTCCGGCAGCATTATATCGAGAATAATCAAGTCCGGTTTAGCGTCGAGCGCGTGATTCAGGCCCGCTTCGCCGTCGTCGGCGGTGAGAACATTGTAGCCTGCGTACGCGAAGTTGTCCTTGAGGCCCCGCAGCATCGTCGAATCGTCTTCAATTATCAGAACTGTTTCCATTGTTAGAACATCTCTTTGAAAAGCTCCAAAATGCTTCCTCCATGTTCGCCACCACCAACATCACCCCAGAAATATTCTCCAAATATGCCAACTATTGCAAGAATGGCAAATATGATCCAATGTATGTATATCTTTTTAGCATACCTGTAAACAAAAGACGAAAAAACATGCCCCAGCAATAACAAAACTGCAAATCCCAAGAAAGAAATGAATAACCACGGTGCCATACCAGAAGTGTCATGGCCGTGAATGGCCTCCACCATAAACAGTAACAAAAACACGGGAGGAGTCAAACCAACCCCAACAAGGTTGAGTAATGGTGCTGGAAAAAATAAGATAAAACCAAACAGAAGTATTAATTTAGACTTTGCAAATCGCAAATCTTCTTTCCATTTGGCGTACATCAAAAAGCCAACGCACAAAACTGGGGTGCTTAACATACCGATGAGTGACAGGGACAATGTTAGTTTGTTGTGAGCAGCATAGCTGTCTTTGAGCAAATTGCCGAAATATCCGGTTTTCGTACATATATCATAGAAGAAACCACTCGTTATTATGGCAAGTGTAAAGATAATTGCGGCCAATCCAGCCAAGGCCATCAAAACACCAAAGGCACGTACGGTTTTTCTGGATATACTGTCCTGCATTTCCTATCCCCTTAACACCGGCAAGAATAACCTGAATTTGCTCCCCTTGCCGGGTTTGCTTTCGACATCAATCCGGCCTTTATGGGCTTCGACAATAAATTTTACGATAGACAGCCCCAAGCCTGTGCCTTCGGCCTGTCTGGATAAAGAACTGTCGGCCTGGTAGAATCTGTCGAATATTTTTTTAACCTGTCGGCCGGTCATTCCGATACCGTTATCGGCGACCGAGAAACAAACAGCATTGTTTTCGGCAAAGGCTCTCAGTTCAATTTTTCTGTCGTCATGCGAGTATTTGCACGCGTTGTCCAGCAGGTTGACCAGTACGGTAACCATTGCGTCTTTATCCGCCGATACGGCCGGCAGGTCATCCTGGATTGTTACCGTAAAGTTGCAGTTTTCTTCATTGAATTTTGTCTGCACGGCATCGACTGCGGCTTCTGCAATTTCGGCAGGATCGGTTCCCACAATATCAAAGGCCTGCTTGTTGCGTTCCATTCTGCTGAAGGTCAGGAAGTTATCGATCAGCCTGCTGAGTCTGAGATTTTCTTTTGAAATAAGCTGAAGGTATTCTGTTGCCTGCTGTTGATCGTTGTAATTGCCCTCAAGCATCGTGTCGACCAGAACTCGCATCGATGACAGAGGAGTCTTAAGCTCATGCGTAACCGTTGCGATGAAATCGTTCTTAAGGCTGTTGAGCTTTGCTTGTCTCAGGACGGCCTTGCCGGCCAGAAGAGTGCTTGAAAGCATAAGAATTATTACTGTAAAAGCAATCCAGAGATAGATAAATCTTTTTTTTTCGGCAGTTTCTTTAAAAACGCCTGTTCGCAGGTAAAGTTCGGCCTTCCAGCCGTTAAAATAGTCTCTTAAATCCAGCGTCGTAAAAACAGTGCCTAAAGCAAGTTCTTCTCCAGATAAATACTGTCTCGGTTGGCCGGCAATTTGTTCGCCTTTGGCATCGTTAATCCTGCAAAAGACTAATTTGTCTGTAAAGTCATCAACGCTTTTTTGCCATAACTGCTTCATTTTTTCAGCAGTCAGCATGTTGACGGCTTTATCATTGTTGTTTTTTAATTTTATGCCGTATAGCGGCTCAGCAGATTGGATTTTGAAAAAGGTTTTATCAGGGTTATCTCGTGCAGCCTTATCAGTGTTGAAGTAATCGGCCGCCATAATGGACAGGGACGCTGAGTCGATTATTTTTTTTGCGGTTTGAATTTCTGTGTTTAATTT
>JAFDAE010000483.1 GCA_019314005.1 Deltaproteobacteria bacterium
CCCCTCCGGCTACGAGGTCGGATTCATCACCACAGCCCACACCCGGGAAATCCTGGATGTCACCATCTCGGTGATTGAGAAAGCGCTGAAAGAGTTGTTTTGATTATGATCGCGGTCTTGTGTTAAGATATTTTAGAAGTGCGTCTGATTAAAAGTACGGCAGGATTCGTTAATCAAAAAATAATGTCGGGTTTCTCGCTTAGATTTATCTTCGATACATCTTTACTTGGAATGCCGAGCTACCGTGAACATATCATTTGGGCTTATTTGAGATGGCTGCGGTTTCGTTGTAGCCCACGAATTGCCATTTACCGGATTTGCTTTTGGCAATCTTGCCCTCCTGGTTCAGGACGGTTATGACACGGCGGGTGATATTTTCTTCAAGTTCACAGTCGGTGTCAACCCGGACTTTCTCAGTCAATTCCGCTTCTGTTAGGGCGCCGCATTTTTCCAAAAGCCTGAGGGCGATGAGTTTTGTGGTGTCGAACGGCATGTCCCTGGTCTTTTTGCGCTTTTTCAGGATCTCATCAAACAGCTTTTTTCTCATCGTGGTGAGTTCGTTGATGGCATAATTATGCGCTTCGATTGCTTTATCTATATGATTCAGCAAATCCTTTATATATGTTTCCGTCAGATTCAACTCATTCTGCAATTAATCACCTCACAAAATAGCATATTCCCCTCCATATTCTATATCGGGATTTTTCGGGAAAACTGTATCCCCCTGCGGCGTCATAAATTCCTTTTGCTTTCGGTTTGAATTTTAAATTATTCTCGTAATTGGCAGTACCGAGATGGAGGGATTTATGGCTAACTCGAAATTATCCTTATTATTCAGAAACGAAGATTGATGAGCGGTCTGGTTCGGGGCGGCGATCATACTTGTCGAGCTTTTAAATTTCACCGGCAGGGCCGCCACGCTGGGGGAATGGATTGCCTTAAAAGTAATGAAGCCAAATAAAAAAAGCAGCTTTCCGCAAGCTGCCTTTTTAATTTATCTATATATAGAAAATCTAATTGCCTTTTTTACGTTTCTCTTCCAACTTTTTGATCATCTCTGATTTAATGTCATTCTTAATGGTCATTGTCTTTTCGCCGAAGAGCGCGAAGCGAATCCATTTGAAAGCGAATCTCAGCAATTCCTCATCATCGCCTTTGACCTTCTCCAGAAGCTCAGGTTCAACCTCGAATTTTATCAGGAAAGTGCTGCCGAAGACGAAATCCCTGAATTTATCGAGATTGTAGGAGGCCAGGAAAAACATATCGATTTTTTGAGGAGTCAAAGCCGGGGCTTTCTCGAGGTAGGGATGAGTATAGATATCTTTATAAAATTCTCCGAATTCGTCGTACTTTTCGATGCCCTGATTCTCGATCCATTCCTCGACAGTCCACTCCTTGTCCTCCTTGAATCCCTGACAGATCGATTCCTTGAGGAGGAAATAGAACTCTTCGTTCAACTGGGCCGAGGTCTCGCCCGGCGAGGCCAGCCCCAGGGGATACATGCGACAGGCCCAGGGACGATCGTTGTAAACCGTGCAACCCTTATCGGAGACGAAGAAGCAGTTTTTCTTCTCATTGTCCTGCATCCGCAATATTACCACCGGCAGCTTCTGGTGCTCGTCGATCGGAAGTATGGTGTATTTGTCAAGAAAATCCTGGGATGATATCCCCAGGGCGTTTTTCAATCTGAGAACATCATAGGGCGTCAGGAAAATATTGACATCCCCACAGCATTCATTAAAACATGATACGCCCGAATGGCAGGCGAATTTGAATTTGTCGCTTTTGCCCAGACGCGGGTATTCCTTCAGGATTGTTTCCTTAAGCTTCTGAATCTCTCTCTGTGACATTTGATTCATCTTCCTCTTCGGATATAATACCGGGCTTCAGAGCGGTCGGAGACCAGACCGGGATAGGTCCCTGGTGCTCGGTATTGGGATTGTAACTATGCCTGTATGAGGCTTTTTGCTGATATCGCTGCTCCATCCATTTCCAGCCGCGAACATAATAGGGGCACTCGTCATTGAAGCAGACCCAGTGAAAGTCCGAACCCCAGGTCGAATCGGAAGGGGTTTTCCACTTTTTCATCTTCTGTCCGCAATGGGGGCAGATTGTCTTATCTGTTGTTTTTTCTGTCATCAACATCACCTAATGTACGAAAATTAACTTTAATATGACA
>JAFDAE010000104.1 GCA_019314005.1 Deltaproteobacteria bacterium
GAACATAATGTTAACGGGCGGTGCCGGTTTTATAGGTAGCAATTTTATCCGCTTCCTTCTGGAAAAATCAGACTTTGAGGGCCGCATCATCAATGTTGACAAGCTTACCTATGCCGGAAATCCCGAGAACCTGGAGGATATCGCCAAAGAATATGAAGGTCGATATGTTTTTGAAAAGGTGGATATATGTGACCAGGACTCCCTGCGCCGTGTATTTGACGATCATCAGATCAACGTGATCTGCCACCTTGCCGCAGAATCTCATGTAGACCGGTCCATAAAGGGGCCTGCGGATTTTATTCAAACCAATATAGTAGGGACATTTAATCTCCTGGAACTGGCAAGAAGCAATCAAGACCAATTTATTCTGTTTCACCATGTCAGCACGGATGAGGTCTACGGCAGTCTGGGAAAAGACGGTTACTTTACCGAGACAACTCCGTATCGTCCCAACAGCCCTTATTCCGCTTCAAAGGCAGCCTCAGACCACTTGGTGCGTGCGTATCACAAGACCTATAATCTACCGACAACCATTTCAAACTGTTCCAACAACTACGGGCCTTACCAGTTTCCGGAAAAGCTGATACCGCTTATAATCCTCAATGCCCTTGAACAGAAGCCCCTCCCTTTATACGGTGATGGAAAAAATGTTCGAGACTGGCTCTATGTGGAAGACCATTGCAAGGCGGTCTGGACCATAATGAAGAGTGGGCGTTCCGGCGAGACGTATAACGTGGGTGGGGAAACAGAGATGGAAAACATTCGCATCGTGGAGATGCTCTGTGACATCATTGATGAAGAGGTCGGAGTTTCTGGCGAAGGTTCACGACGCGAGCTGATCACTTTTGTCAAAGACCGGCCGGGACACGACAGACGCTATGCCATAGATTTTAGAAAGCTCCGCGAAGAAATGGACTGGACTCCTGAGGAGTCCTTTGAGACCGGCGTGAGAAAGACCGTACAATGGTATATGGATCACCAGGCATGGGTGGATCGAGTCAGGAGCGGGGAATACCGGAAATGGATTGAGGAGCATTATTCCTAAATCCTTACCGTAATATAATATTGCTGGTCCCCTCGTTCGATCAGTACTACTAATGAATTCTTTTGACGGAATTTTATTACTGCTTTTTTGAAATCTTTCACATCTTTTACGGCAATCTCGTTTATTTGACGGATCACGTCTCCGGGACGTACACCAATACGTTTCAAGGAAGAATCAGTACGCAGTTCTGTTATCAAAACGCCGTGTTTGGCAGAGATTTTAAAACGAAGGCGTTTACTGAAAGACAAATCAGCCACACTAACACCCAGCATCTTATAGGCCAGTTCTTCGGCTAATTCCTCCGGGAATAATGTTGCACGAATGTTAAAGCTCTTTTTTTTGCCGTTCCTCCAGATGGTAATGGGTATTATACCATCCGCGGTAAAGCCCCTTAAATGTGTATAAAATCCATCCTTAGAAGAGACCCGTTTTCCCCCTATTGTCAGGACTACATCACCGGGCTTGAGCCCCTTTTTTTGTGCGGGACTGTCTTGGTCCACTTCAGAAATCAATACTCCTTGATTAAAGGGGATTTTGAAATAGTGTTTTAACTGATCGTCAAGGTCTTGTACAGTTACTCCTATCCATGGTAATTGAACTTCTCCGTATGCGATCAGATCATCGATAATCCGTCTTGCCCTGTTGATAGGGATGGCGAACCCTATTCCCTGGGCCTTGGCGTAGATCGCTGTATTTATCCCTATAAGGTCGCCATTGATATTCAACAAGGGGCCTCCACTGTTGCCCGGATTAATGGAGGCGTCGGTCTGAATAAAATCACGATATACCCGATCATCGATACGTAGAGAGCGATTCAGCGCGCTAATAACGCCGGTGGTAACAGTATGTGAAAATCCAAAAGGGTTCCCGATGGCAATGATGGTCTCGCCGATCATCAAGTCGTCTGAATTTCCCATTTCAACGGCTGGGAGAGGCGTTTTAGAGACAATTTTCAGGACTGCCAGATCGGAATCAGGGTCTGCGCCGACCAGTTGCGCCTCAAACACTCTTTCATCCTTTAAAGTTACCTTGATTTTTGAACCTCGAGCAATTACGTGTTCATTGGTAAGGATGTAACCTCGCTTCCCATCAATGACGACGCCGGATCCAAGACTGTCCCGTGTATACCGTTCCTCATAGGGCTCAAAAAAGTCTTTAAAAAATGAGTCGAAAAAAGGATCCATACCGAATGAGGAAAAAGGATTCGTTCGTCTCGTGACCTTATATTCAGAACTGATATTTACGACAGCCGGGCCGATCTTACGCACAGAACGGACCACGGCGGTTTCCCTCGGAAAAGGGGCCGCGTCCGCAAAAGCTCCCCAAAGGGTAACACAGAAGAGGAGTAAGCCCCCAAAAAGTAAAATTTGGATGACAGAATATTTCCATGAAAAACGCACGTATAAAATGCCTCCGTTTTTTATAATTGATGGTTTCGTAAAAAGTCTTTTACGAAACCATCATAATTACTATTGAAAAAATGTACAATCTTGAATAAATGCAGGGTTACGGGTTACGGGTTACGGGTTACGGGTCAAAAAAGAAGGTAATGAAAAAAATATATAATAATGTTACAATAAATCAGGTAGCAAAATTAACAGGTTTCATGTTAATACGTCCCAACAGAATGGGAATAAAACTCGTAACGCGCAACCCGAAACACGGTGTCTACCCGTTCTCATTTGACAACGCTTTTTTTTATTAACTTACATACCAACTAACTCTATGATTCGTCAAACATTTAACGATATTCTTCCGTTAGTGCAGCAGCCAAGCCGGTATCTTGGCTCAGAAACTTATGCGATTCGAAAAGATCCTGAGAAGATAAGGCTCCGGTTTGCCCTGGTCTTTCCTGACCTTTACGACATTGGAATGTCGTATCTGGGGTCAAAGATATTATATCATATATTAAACAGCAAGAAGGAGATCGCGGCAGAACGCGTCTTTGTGCCCGGCGAGGATATGGAGGCGCAAATGCGGGCGCAAGGGGTGCCGCTCCTCTCTTTAGAGACCAGGACACCACTTGCTGAATTCGACATCATAGGTGTCAGCCTTCTCTACGAGCTAAGTTATACGAGCATATTGACCATCCTCGATCTCGCCGGAATTCCGTTCTACGCAAAGGAAAGAAACAGCTCCCACCCGATCGTCATTGCAGGTGGTCCCTGTGCCTTCAACCCCGAACCAGTGGCAGATTTCTTTGACGCAATCGTTGTTGGAGACGGAGAAGAGGTTATATGTGAATTGACCGATGTGTGGATGGAATGGAAAAAATCAGGACAAGATCGTGAAGCGCTATTAAAAAGGTGGTCTGAAATAAACGGGGTCTATGTTCCATCTTTGTTTGAGTCTGCAACAGACGCAAACGGATTTCAGGTTCTCACTCCACTTCATTCAGGGTATGATGTGGTAAAAAAGCGGCTGGTTTCAGATCTGAACCAGGTGTCGTTTCCGGACCACCCGGTCATACCTTTTGGAAACCCTGTTCATGACCGGTTGAGTCTTGAGGTGGCGCGGGGTTGCACCCGTGGATGCCGTTTTTGCCAGGCTGGAATGATCTACAGACCGGTCAGGGAGCGTTCCCCGGAGAATCTCCTTGACCTGACCGACAGAGCGCTTTCAGCAACCGGCTATGAGGATCTCTCTCTCCTTTCCTTAAGCACCGGAGATTATGGTAGCATACTCCCCCTCTTGCAAAGCTTGATGATGCGATGTGAACCGGAAAAGACAGCGGTATCACTTCCATCTCTTCGTGTCGAAACCCTGACTCCGGAACTTATGGAGCAAATAAAAAAGGTCCGCAAGACAGGCTTTACTGTTGCCGTTGAAGCCGGAAGTCAGCGCCTGAGGAATGTGATTAATAAGAATAATACGGAACAGGATCTCTTAGATGCTGTTGAAAACGCCTTCAAACTGGGATGGAATGTTATCAAACTCTATTTTATGATAGGCCTTCCTACAGAGACTGAAGAAGACATAGAAGAAATTGTGTCCCTTGTTCGAAGACTTCAGAGGATCAAGGGCCCTGCAAAGAGGCGAGGCTCTATTAATGTGAGCGTTTCAACCTTTATCCCAAAACCTCATACCCCATTCCAGTGGTCGCCACAGCTATCTATGGCCGAAAGTGATGCAAGGCTCCGATGGTTGAGAGAAAAACTTCAAGGGCGCAAGATTAAATTCAAGTGGCACAACCCGAAGATGAGCATCCTGGAAGGACTTTTTGCTCGGGGTGACCGGCGATTGAGCAATTTATTGGTCAATGCGTATGGACTTGGATGCCGATTGGATGGCTGGAGCGACCGATTGAGGTATGATCTTTGGGAAAAGGCAATAGAGCAGTCCAACGTGGAGATTGATTTTTATACTACACGTACAAGGTCCTTGGACGAGCCTCTTCCATGGGACCATATAGATTCCATGGTTACAAAAGATTATTTAAAAGACGAATGGCACAAGGCCTTGCAGCAGGCGTCCACGGCTGATTGTCGAACCGGTGAATGCAATCTGTGCGGAGTCTGTGATCATGCCGACATAAAGCCTGTGACGTTCCATGAAGACGAGATAAATCACCACAGGATAGAGGAAAAGGGCGGCAAGGTACAGGATGCGCAGGCTTATAAGAAACTTAGAGTATCCTATTCCAAGCGGGGTGAAGCTAAATATTTTAGTCACTTAGAACTGATGCAGATTTTTAAACGGGCATTTAGGAGGGCGCGCATCCCTTTAAAGTATTCAGAAGGGTTTCATCCCATGCCGAAGATCTCTTTTGAAACAGCGCTCCCCGTGGGGATAGAGAGTGTTGAAGAACAGTTAGTGGTTACGGTAGATGCAAAAGCTTCCCCGTCCCCGGAGACCCTAAAAATGCGACTTAATCGCGAACTTCCGGACGGTATAACGATCCTCGACTGTATTCCTTATTCCCGGAGTTCAACCGATGAAGCAGGGGGTACTATATCGTATACGGTTCAATTGAAAAAAGAGCGTTTTCCTGAAACCGCATTAAAGAGCTTTTTAGACCAGGATACATGGCCTATTACAAAGACAAACCGAAAGGGGAAATCAAAAGAGATTGACCTCCGGACCGTAATCAAAAGCTTTAAGTTAACCGCTCCCGATACACTAATAATGACTGTAAATGGCGGGCCGGGCCAGGTCGTAAGACCGCGGGAGGTAATCGCGAGCATTTTTGGGCTCCCTGAAGATGTTTTGAAACGTGCAGATATCGTGAAGTATAATAAAATATAGAAGTTAATTTTGGGGACACAGATTTACGCAGATACATACGGTTACGAGTTGCGGGTTGCGGGTTTCTTTGACTTCTGCCTATAGGTTTTGTAATGAATATAGTTGCTTTGCTACTTAATCTATTATAATTTTACATTATTTTTTTCTTTTAACTCGTAACACGCAACCCGAAACTCGTAACCGCGTTCATCTGCGTCCGAAATCTTTTTATTAAATATTATAGGTAAATTATATGTCCAAGGAACTAATCATCAATGACACCCATCACGAAACCCGTGTCGCCTTGCTTGAAAACGGCAATCTTGAAGAACTGATTGTAGAAAGGCGTGTGGGGAAAAATATTACGGGGCATATTTACAAAGGGAAAGTAATCCGTGTCCTTCCGGGTATGCAGGCGGCCTTTGTGGACGTCGGGCAGGATCAGGCTGCTTTTATATATGTTACAGATGTCTACAGCGGTATTGATGAATATGAAAGGCTGATGGTAAAGGCCGCGGATGAAGAAGTAGAAGAGAAGGAAGGGATTGATGACGAAGCTTTATTCGCAAAACCATCATTAGAGCAAAGTTTCCATATTGAAGAGCTCCTTCAGAAGGGGCAGGATATTCTGGTTCAAGTGTCAAAGGCCCCCATAGGGTCTAAGGGCGCCAGAATCACCTCTCACATTTCGATACCGGGCCGTTTTCTGGTCCTGATGCCCAGGACAAACCACATCGGGATATCGCGACGTATTGAAGATGAGGGTGAACGAGATCGATTAAGACAGATAATCAGCGAACTGAAGCCTGAACAATACGGGTTTATTGCAAGAACATTGAGTGAAGGAGCAAGCAAGGAAAAGTTCGCTTCAGAAATGGATTTTTTAAGCACGTTATGGGAAAATATTCAAAAAAGATATGCTAACATGCCTGCCCCCTCTCTCTTGCATAAGGAACTTGACGTTACGCTGCGGGCCGTCCGGGATCTCTTCACTCAGGAAGCAGACAGGCTGATTATTGACTCCCGGTCCGGATATGAGTCGATCCTTAAGTTTTTGGATACATTTATGCCGAGGTTAAAAGATTCTGTAGAACTCTACGATAGCGCGGAGCCGATCTTTGATGCCTATAATCTTGAGACAGAGATAGCGCGGGCGCTTAAGAAGAAGGTATGGCTAAAGTCCGGTGGACATATCGTGATCGAAAACACCGAGGCTTTTGTTGTAATAGATATAAATACCGGCCGGTATGTGGGTAAGAGAAATCTGGAAGAGACCGTTTTAAAGATAAACCTTGAGGCAGTAAAAGAGATAGCGTATCAGATTCGGCTTCGAAATATCGGGGGGCTGATCATTATCGATTTTATTGACATGGAAAAGGAGACAAACCGGGAAAAGGTGTTCAACGCGCTCAGAGAGGCCCTTAAAAAGGATCGAACCAAAACAAATGTCCTTCCCATGACTGAAATGGGGATCATCCAAATGACTCGCAAGCGGACACGCGAAAATCTAAACAGGATGCTCTGCGAACCATGTTTTTACTGCGAGGGGGAAGGATGTCTTAAATCAAGGATAACAGTATGCTATGACCTGTATAGAGAGGTCAAGCGGGAAGCCGGAGAGGTGACAGGCGACAAGATTACCGTAAAAGTGCACCCGGATGTGGCTGATCTCTTGATGGGGGAGGAGCACGACATAGTAGAATCGTTGGAAAAGAACCTGGCGAAAGAGATCGTAATCCTTGCGGACAGCCGATTTCATGTTGAACAATATGAAATTAACGGAAAAAATACTATAGCGTAAAAGGAATTATATAGAAGAGGCAGTTTCAAAACGTTCAATTTTGTCCAAGGTCAAGAAAGGCGAAAATTTTAACCGCAGGAATACTTGGGGTATTTCGAGGATTAAAATCTGAGCCTGACGCAGAGATTGGGCAAAAGGGGACGTTTTGAAATTGCCTCAGAAAGGACACTTTGTAATGGATGAGGCGGCACTACGAAAAAAATTGCGCGACAAGATAGCGAGTGTGGAATCTATCGACCGTGGATATTTGGAGGTTTTAGAGTACGCATATCGTTCAAAAAGAGAAATTGATATAGAAATAGAACAACCCGAATTTACTTCTGTATGCCCTCTGACAGGACTCCCTGATTTTGGCCGGATTA
>JAFDAE010000484.1 GCA_019314005.1 Deltaproteobacteria bacterium
AAAATGAGTGCGCCAGGCCAAGCTGGCAATTTCTTGTCGGTTAAAGTCCGACATAGACAAAGGATAGCCACCAGTCTATCACCGAAGGTGCATTTGCGGAGGTAACGAAGTAAATGAAGCTACCGGAAGGGATGTACCAGACCGCAACGAAAGTGAAGGTATTGAGCCCCGAAAATTTCAACATTGAAGAGGCCGACAGTTTTCATTTGCTGGAAGGCAGCATGAGCTACACCGCAATGGCGAGGAGTAGTTCACTTTTCCGGGGTCTGAGGCCGTGGTATGGTACAGAAAGGAAATTGTCGGAACCTGGGAGACCCGTACTGCTTCCGCGAGAGCGGATACCTGGAAACAATCTGGAGAGGAGAGGATTCGGGGATGGCAGTGCGGGAGTCGGACTAATTCATAGTAGAGGTGTAGCAGGGGTAATGCCCTGTGAGTTTCGACCTGTCGGAACACTCGAAGGGATTAGCGTTAATATGCAAAGGTAAAGGGAAACATGTCTTAACCACCGAGTTGGAGGATACATGCGAACAAAACTTAACCTTATAACGGAGATAGCCAGAACAGATGGGAGATGCAAGTTCGATAATCTGGCACATCTGCTGAACACCGACAATCTCAAGGAGTGTTTTCGAGAGCTCAAGAAGGGGAAGGCCTCGGGAATTGATGGCGTAACCCTTCAAGAGTATGAGCAGGACCTTGATAACAATCTTAAAGATCTCGTGGCCGGAATGAAGCGATTCAGCTACAGGCCACAGCCAGTGAGGAGGGCATATATTCCTAAAGCAAATGGGAAGAAACGCCCGCTTGGTATTCCGGCTGTAGAAGATAAGATAGTACAGATGGGGATAACCAAAATACTTCAGGCGATTTTTGAGGTAGATTTTCTGGACTGTTCATATGGTTTCAGGCCGAACAGGAATTGTCATCAGGCGCTTGACACACTTGACAAGATGACAATGCAAAAACCTGTCAACCATGTAATCGATGCAGACATAAAAGGCTTCTTTGATAATGTGGATCACGACTGGCTTATGCGATGTATTGAGCAGAGGATAAGTGACAAGAATCTACTACGCCTGCTAAAGAGATTTCTCAAGGCGGGGATAATAGAGGAAGGTAAATACATATCTTCTGAAAAAGGTACACCGCAAGGCGGGATAATCTCGCCGGTACTGGCCAATATCTATCTGCATTATGTTCTTGATCTATGGTTTGAGAAGGTTGAGAAAAAGAAGTTTGGATGTTACATCGGCATGGTTCGCTATTGTGATGATTTTGTCATATGCGTGCAGCGTAAAGAGGTAGCCGAACAATTACTATCGGAGCTCACAGACAGATTGGCAAAATTCGGACTGGAACTGTCAGCAGAGAAGACACGGATTGTAGAATTTGGTCGATATGCCGGAGAAAACAGCAGGAAGAAGGGACATAAGCCAGGCAGTTTCACCTTTCTGGGGTTCACCCATTTCTGTGATAAAAGCAGAAGGGGCTACTTCAAGACAGGTAGAAAAACTGACCGCAAGAGATTCTCTGTCAAAGTCAAGGAGATGAACCAATGGCTGAAGGCGGTGCGAAATACAAGCAAGCCCGAAGTATGGTGGCCTGTTCTTGCTGCAAAATTGAGAGGGCATTTTCAATATTATGGAATGAGTGGTAATTTTAAGGGAATCAGCTGTTTTCATTATCAGACCATACGTCTGGTATATAAATGGCTAAACCGGAGGAGCCAGAAGAAAAGCTATAACTGGGAACAGTTCAAGGTATATCTTTTCAGGCATCCTCTTCCCAAACCCGGAATTTATCACAATCTGTATACGCTGTATGGCAGTTAAAGGGAATATTAGCGAAGAGCCCGTTGCGGGAAAACCGCACGGCGGGTTCTGTGAGGGATGTCATTTCCTCACAAATAAAATTTGAATATTTAGGAGGAAATAGATGTCTACTCGACAACAAAAAGGTGTTGACTATGAGCGCAAAAGGACACGGTATGCCTGTTTCAAGGTCTGTAAAAAATCACAGCAATTCTTACTGTTCTCATGCGATTATATCAAAGAGCATTATAAATATGGTTACAGCCGTTATATATACTTCAGTGACGGATACAGAAAATACGGACCAGCTGTACCTCACAGCTTGATCTACAAAAAACTAAAACCATTCCGAAC
>JAFDAE010000105.1 GCA_019314005.1 Deltaproteobacteria bacterium
AGGGTTACCGGTGAGATTGCTCTGCCCGAGGAAGAAAAAGAGCGCCCATTGTAGCAGAATGGTCTCTACATGCTGGTGCTCGTTTTGATTCTCATTTTTGCCGCATGGGGTAAGCCCGCAGAACCGGTAGGGTTCTGGAATGCCGTGCACCGAATTCATTGGCCGATTGCGGTGGGGCTCCTGATCGTTTTGGGTATTATTCTCAAAATCTGGTTTTCCAGGGAGGAAGTGATCCAGTGGGGGGAATCGACATGGGGCTTTGCCAAGCAGATCCTACCGCTCCTGTTTGGCGGTGTACTTGTAGCAGGGCTCTTGCTCGGTCGGCCGGGACATGAGGCGCTTATCCCCGCCCACTACATTGAATCACTGGTGGGAGGGAATTCGGTGTGGGCAAACTTTTTTGCTTCAGTGGTAGGCGCCTTTATGTACTTTGCCACCTTGACCGAGGTACCTATTCTCGAAGGACTGCTGGGAAGCGGAATGGGACACGGCCCGGCATTGGCTCTTTTATTAGCCGGACCTGCATTGTCACTCCCAAACATGCTGGTAATTCGCAGTGTAATGGGAACACAAAAGACGCTCGTGTTCGTAGGTATCGTTATCGTCCTATCCACAGTTGCAGGGCTTATTTTTGGGGCTGTTGTATAGCGTTGATCTCACCGCCCGTTCGGTTCCCTCACTAGGAGGCTGTCCGAGAATTATGTCCGTAACGAAAAAGAGTGAGAACGAGACAAAATTTTCGCAAATTTGAGGAGAATAGCAGGCCTATTTGACGAAAACTTGCGGGAATTTGGGCCGTTTCTCACCACTCTTTTGCAGTAGGATCAGAACTCTCGGACAGCCTCCTATAGACGCAGAGTATGCAAAGGTCTCTCTGCGAGGTAAACTCTTATGGATATACAAATCTTAGGGCCGGGGTGCCCCAAGTGTGTTAAACTGGCCGAAAACGTCAAAGCGGCCGTCAAGGAGCTGGAAATAGAGGCTGAGGTAGAAAAGGTCAGCGACACCCTGAAAATAATGGAACACGGAATCTTATTGACCCCGGGGTTGGTGATCGACGGTAATGTTGTCTCCAGCGGCAAGCTCTTGAGTGTGGAGCAACTAAAAGAGGTCTTGAGGAAACTTGTATGACGGAGAGCGATGATCATACCCTTATTGCTGTGGGGAAGCACAGAATAGGGATTACAGGGCTTAAGAGAGCGATAGAGGAACTCTCGCGATTGGTAAGGGACAACGCGGTCACGAACTGTTAAAGAAAGTTTCTGAAAAAAACTATATCCCCACACCGGCAGAAGATGATTATAAAAAGGCCTTTGTCCGCGAATTCAAGAAACACCTCGGGCTCCCCGTGGAAGAGCCACCTGATAATCTATTGGAAATTAAGGTATTCGGACCGGGCTGTCCCAATTGCGATCTCTTGGAGCAACGGGTCTACGAGGTACTGAGTGAAATGGGCAAAGAGGCGGATGTAGAACATGTGACAGACATCAAGGCTATTGCCGCGGCAGGGGTGCTTGGGACACCGGCTCTGATGATAAACGGCAAGCTAAAGGCCGGCGGTGTTGTACCAACTAAGGAACAGGTCAAGCAGTGGGTGGACTTTGAGGGTTGAGGTTTTCGCAGGATGATGATATCAGAATCTATGGAAGGGTAATGATATTGTCCTGGTGAATCTGTAATTTTCCGAAAGATGGAGTAGGCTTATGGCGGATGTATTTCAGTTCCTATCAAGTGCGTCTCTGGTAAAACTCACGGGGCGAAAAGCTCATAATCTTGAAGGGCTGCTCGACCTCATAAAGACCTGTTCGGATTCTTCTATCTTCTATCATACCTTCTCTGTCTTTCTGCAAATGCGAGAAGTTCAGGTCCCGTACAATACCGATTTTGCCCTCTGGGCTTCCCGGAGTCTCAACGAACAGGCCCTGGCAGAAAAATTCATGGCTGTTGATTTACCTGAATATAATACAATAGAGAGCTTGAAAATACGTCTCATTGAAATCATCGAGCGTTACAGGGAGCAGAAACCGGATGCCTTCAAAAAAATAGCTAATGAACCGTTCTATCTTTATGATATGACGAGAATCGTCTATAGAACGGACAAGTTTGCCTACAACCTCAAATCGTTTCGTGAGGTGCTTCCAACTGTCAGCATGTATTCCATATACTATCACTTTATTGAAGCCCGGCTCCGGACACGACTCCAGGACAACGACTTTTCTATATGGATAGAGAATAGTCTGAACATGCCCCAGTTGGCACACACGATCAGAAAGATCGACATCAACCTTTATACTCTGGAAGGACTGCGCAACCGAATCATACAATTGATCGATCAACATTTATCAAAAACTTCAGGCGCTTCACAGGCACACTCAGGAGGCAAGACATGAGCGCACCTACCCTGTTCGATTATAAGGAGGTGGTTGGCCCGGACATTATTGAGGAACTGACCATCCTGGCCTCGCATGTGGGCAACCGCTCTATCAAGATGGTAAACTCAACAGCGGTAGGTGGTGGGGTGGCTGAAATGCTCAATCGCGTTGTGCCCCTTCTGAATGATCTGGGGGTCAAGACTACGTGGGACGTAATTAAAGGAGAAGAGGAGTTTTTTGAAATAACCAAATCGTTTCACAATGCATTACAGGGCAAGGAAGTCTGTTTTCATGAGGATGTATTTAAGACTTATCTGAAATATAACGAAATGAATAACAGTGAGATGGAGTTTGACGAAGACCTTATCGTAATCCACGATCCTCAGCCGGCGGCCTTAATTCACTGGAACCAAAACCGAAAGAACAGATGGGTATGGCGATGCCATATCGACCTGTCTCATCCCAACCAACAACTTTGGGGATTCCTCAAGCCGTATGTTGAACAATACGATGCGGCTATCTTTTCTTCAGCGCTTTTTTCCCCGGAATTGGCTATCCCGCAATATCGGTTTTATCCTGCTATTGACCCTCTGGACGACAAGAATAGGGAATTGGATGCTTCGTATGTGGAGAGTGTCTTTGAAAAATATGGGATTCCCCGAGACAAACCTATCGTGACCCAGGTTTCACGGTATGATCCGTGGAAAGATCCTATCGGTGTTGTCCAGGCCTTTAAGATGGCGCGGAAATCTGTGGATTGTCGTCTCCTTATGGTAGGGGATAAGGCAGCGGATGATCCCGAGACCGACAAGGTTCTCGCAAAGGTCAAAGCGGAAGCAGGAGATGATCCGGATATTCACCTTCTCTTATTCAGCCCTTCCATTGCCACTGAGATCAATGCCTTCCAGCGCGGCTCGGATATCGTGCTGCAAAAGTCGCTCAGAGAAGGATTTGCGCTCACGGTGTCAGAGGCGCTCTGGAAAAGCCGGCCTGTGATAGGTGGCGCGGTAGGAGGTATACCTGCCCAGATCATTGATGGGTATACAGGGTTGTTGGTCCATTCGCCGGAGGGCGCCAGCCTGGCCATCCGGTCGCTTCTGACCCAACCCGACCTCGCCAAAAAAGTAGGGGAAACCGGCCATCAACGCGTCAAGGATGAATTTCTAGTCACCAAGAATCTGAAACGATATCTTCTTTTACTCCTTGCCCTGGATAGGCCACAGGAAGAAACAATCCTTCTGCACTAATGGATCGGAATTTATCGCGGTGGATATACCGAAAAATATCTTTGCCGACCTATGGGGCTGTCCGAGAATTCTGATCCTACTGCAAAAGCGTGAGAAACGGCCCAAATTTCCGCAAGTTTTCGTCAAATAAGCCTGCTATTCTCCTCAAATTTGCGAAAATTTTGTCTCGAATTTAGGGCAGATAAGGCAATTAACGTATGAAGCGTTTAAAGAGTATTCTGAAAGAACTGGTTCACGAAATGGAAAATACCGTTCCCTATGCCGCCGCCCTGGCCACAGAGGTTGCCGGAGAACGGATTACCGTGCAGACCAGGCAGCAATCAGCCGATCCCATTGATCCCGAACGGGGTATTGTCTTTACGATATTCACGGGACGCCATTTCATGGAAAGCTCCACCCATGATCTCGGACATGACTCGCTTCGCCGAACAGCTCAAAATTTGGTCCATTGGGCAGAAAAGGAGGGGATTGACCCTCACGGTCCAGACATCGATCCCGGAGAAAGCCGAGGTCAGGTCTACACTGTTCCGTGTCGCACCGACCCTGCGGAGATCCCTCTTGCAGAAAAGGTGGAAGCGTGTCAGACCTATGTTGACAGACTTCACGCATTTGATTCCAGAATCGTCAATGCCCTCTGTCAGTACTCCTTTATCCGAAACCGTGAATTCTTCGTAAACCGTCAAAAGACGCTCTTTCAGGATCTCAAACGGACGCAGGCCGTCGCTATGATCGTCATGCGCGATGGTGAACGATCTGCCCGTCTCCATACAGGACGCTGCCGCCAGGGAGGATACGAACACTTCCGCATCTCTAACGATGAAATCACTCGCCTGGTGGCAGATTGCGGCAAGATCCTCATGGCGGACAGGCTCACCCCAGGGACCTATGACTGTATCTTTTCGCCGGAATTTGCCGGAATTTTTGCGCACGAGGCCTTTGGCCATGGAACGGAAACCGATATGTTTCTCAAGAAACGAGCCAAGGGCGAAGAATATATGAACCAGCAGGTGGCATCTCCTCTGGTGGATATGTTTGATTCTCCAGCCCTCAAGGGTAAAGCCGCCTCCTTCCTTTTTGACCATGAAGGGCAGGTGAGAACCGCCACCCGGATCATAGAACAGGGTATATTGCTTTCCGGCCTCACTGACCTGAACTCCGCCACCCGTCTAAACCTTGAGCGCACCGCCAACGGGAGGAGAGAGTCTTTTGAGCATAAGGCGTATGCCAGGATGACAAACACTTACTTTGGCCCGGGAAAAAACAAACTGAAAGATATGATCCGCGACATCCGATTCGGCTACCTGCTGGATCATCCCTCTAATGGGATGGAAGACCCCAAAGGATGGGGAATTCAATTAGAAGGATATTACGCAGAAGAGATTCGGGACGGCAGATTAACCGGAAAGGTCTATACTCCTGTCATTGTTACCGGCTATGTGCCGGAACTTCTTCAGTCCATTACCATGGTAGGAGATGACGTAAAAATCTCCGGGCTGGGGATGTGCGGCAAGGGGCATAAGGAATGGATAAAGGTGACGGATGGGGGGCCATATCTGAGGTTAAAGGCCCGATTAGCTTAGGGTTCTTTTGTCCCAATATTTTCAATCCTTGAACCTTGAACCCCTGAACCGTGAACCTTAAACCTGAGCAGTTATTATGAACATAGATCACATTGAAAAGCATCTTTCTGCATTAAAAGACCTCTCTGCCTGGGAGGTCATGGAGATCGATTCCACGAGGCATGAAGCTTATTTAATCTTTGAAGATGTTGAGTCGCTGCGAACCGTGGCCACTACGCGGTACAAGGTAACGCTCTATGTGGGATACACCAGAGAAGGAAAGAGCGTTCAAGGAGAATCAACGATTGTCCTGAGCGAAGGAGATGATATTCCGGCCAGGCTCAATAAAGCCCTGGAGATGGCCAGGGTGGTAGCCAATGAACCGTTCACCCTGCCGCGACCTCCTTTGTCCTATTCCTCTATTGAAATGGTAGACGAAGAGGTAAAACAAGACCCCAAGACCACGCTCTCTAAGATCCGGGAGGATCTTGTAAATGCTTTGGGAAATGATATGCGTATGAGCTCCTCAGAGATATTTGTAACGCACCGAAGCTTACGCCTCATCAACTCTCTCGGATTAAATAAATTTCGGGAGGAGACAGAACTCTTTGTGGACTTCGTTCTTCTGGCCGGCCGGGAGGGACAAGAAACGGAAAGCCAGGGTATGAAACATGCCCGCTTTTATGAAGACTTAAAGATAGAGCAAATGGTGCACACTTATTCAATCTATGCCCGGGACGCTTTGGTGGCACAGACCCCTCCTTCCGGGCAATATGACGTGGTCCTTTCAGAAGAGGCTTTGGACACCTTTTTCAAATATTTTGCGGCTCAGGCAGGAGGGACGGCTGCTTACCAGGGCTGGTCCTCATTCAAGGAGGGTGATCCAATAATGCCTTCCCCCGTATCGGGAGAAACGCTCACTCTGACCAGCAATCCCCTTATACCCGGGGGGATGAAAAGCCTGGCCTATGACGACAACGGACTTCCCTGTAAACCGGTAACCGTTATCAAGCAAAATAGGTTTCAACAACGGACTGCTAATAAGCGGTATGCTGACTATTTAAAACTGGAACCCACGGGTAACTTTGCCAACATCCAGATTAAGCCGGGACAACGGTCGCTCCAAGAGCTCCTTTCTTCCGGTTCACCGGTACATCTGCTCCGTTTTTCCACCTTTGAACCCAACCCTGTCACAGGGGCATTTTCCGGGGAGATACGAACAGGATATTTAATTAAGGATGGTGTTGCCATGCCCATTAAGGGCGGATCATTATCCGGCACGATGCGCAATGCCCTGCATGATATCTATTTTTCCCGGGAGACAGTGCAAAGATCTGCGTACCTGGGGCCAATGGGGGTACGGGTGAATAATCTCCACATTGCGGGAAATTGATGACTTTAGAAGATCAAAAACATTAAGCGGCATCTTGAGACTTTGCAAAACGCGACATTTTTTTGTCAGGCAAGGAAGGCGAAAATTTTAACCGGAGGAATACATTGGGTATTTCGAGGATAGCGCTAACGCTTCACTGCGTGCCAAGATTTGAAGCCTGACGCCGCATCACGGACACGAAGTGAAGCGTCAGCGCTCATAATGGCAGTTTTGCAAAGTCTCATCTCATACCTCGCCGCCCAACATAGCTGTTTATAATCCGGCTTCTTTTATAAGATGGTCAAATTCCCTTCTATACTCTTCCTCGAGTGAATGATCAAACTCAGCAAGCCATTTTCGTATGTACTTTAAGTTTGTCCGTGGATTTTTTATCAGAATGGTCAGGGCGTCCTCCATATCTCGTGGACGTCCGGCAATCATCTTAAGGATGAGAACGTCTTCCAGGGATGCAAACCGAACCCTTGCCGTTCCTATTTCTAAAACTCTTACGCGCCCAACGGCCTTCTGCACATACTCAGAAACGGCAAATATGAAATCGATTCTAAGGCCGGTCTCCTTGTCGTGAACCGGGAGTACGGATGTTTTCTCTACAAACTCGGCCAGGTCCTCAATCAGCGGGGTAAACCCGAGGCTTCCGGCAAGGGATTCAATTTTTTTCCATTCACCCGCTTTGAGTCCAACCACAACGTCCACATCTCTTGTAAGACGAGGTTCTCCATGGAGCAGAACAGCCTGTCCGCCAACAATCATATAGGGAACCCTAGCTGCTTCAAGGACATTGCCTAAACTTTCAAGAAGTTCTTCAAACATGGTTTAAGGCCTCTGCCATTTTAATGTCCTTTTCAATCCCTTCCAGGGGGTTATCGCCGGGGACCCTCCCAAGCTCCTGAGCTTCTCGGTAAAGCGCATCAAACATCTTGAGGTTCCGCTCAAAATCAGCTGCCTCTCTACGTCTAAGCTCGATTTCAAAGTCTTTGAGAGTTTCTTTGTCCTTTATTATCATTGGGCCTCCACAAAAGTTTTTAAGATCATTAATATTATTCGGTTCTTTGAGCGGATTAGTTAAATCTTATCCTTAGAGGCAGTTTCAATTGAACATTTCCACTCAATTGAGGTATACTTAACCTAAGTTGAGCGATTTTTGACTCGATCTGCACCACCCTCTTGCGCTTCAAGGGCTTGCGAAAATCCTCGACATATCCACGGGTATGCCTGCGGTTTTCGCAAACCTTGCTACATCAAGATATTGGCACATCTCTTCCTCAAAAATCGCTCAACTTAGGTTCATCGAATCGGCCCGTAATTTGTACAGAACGTTCGGTAGTCAACTGACACAAGATCAAGAGATTTCGTGCAAGCTTGAAAGACTAAAGCAACTGATACAAAAGACCCAAGAGGAGTTTTTGTCCGCAGGTATATTCACTGAATGTAAAAAATGCGGGGAGAATACTCAACACTGCTGCCGTGCCGGAACAGAAAATAAATGTGATGTTATCTTGTTATTGATTAACCTCCTGTTGGGCAGTACTCTTCATTACAAACCGATTCATCCGACGGTTTGCGGCTTTCTGGGTAGAACCGGGTGCACCTTGAAGGCCAAGCATGCCATATGCTTAAACTATATCTGTGAGAACATCCAAAACAAAATCGACCGCAAAAGTCTCATCGCAGCACAGGAGGCCTTGGGTAGAGAGCTCGATTTGCAGTTCATTCTGTGCGAGAAAATAAAACAGAAGATCAAGGCTTCAGAATATTATTGACAGGAAGAAGAACCCCAAACGGATTAAGAGGGTAGTGTGAATCTCCAGGAAAGTATAAAGCGCCTCGAAGAGAGCGTCCGATATCTCTCTGTTGAGATCGGACCCCGGAGTTACCAGGATTTTGAAAAGCTGGATAGAGTTGCAGAGTATGTAGCCGATAACTTTAAACAACATGGCTACCAAGTCAACGAACAACCTTTTCCGTACCGGGGAAGAACCTACCGGAATATTATTGCAAGAAATTCTGAATCAAACACTGAAGAAAAGGTTGTTGTTATAGGGGCACATTGCGATACAGTGACTGGAAGTCCTGGTGCGGACGACAACGCCAGTGCGGTTGCCGGTCTTCTGGAACTGGCCCGGCTTATCTCGACAACGGAGACGATGCCGGCCATCCATTTCGTCGCTTTTGGCCTGGAAGAACCGCCTGTGTTTAGAACGGCGAACATGGGGAGTTACCACTACGCGCATATGCTCAAAAAGAGCGGACAAAAAGTCCTCGGTATGATCTGCCTTGAGATGATCGGTTATTTCGTGGATAGCCCCCACAGCCAGGAGTTTCCGCTCCCTTTTATGGACCGAAAGTTTCCGACCGAAGGAAATTTTATCACAGCGGTCGGTAACCTTCGGTCCAAGAAGCTCACAGAAAGAATCCGAGACGGTTTCAAGGAGGGAACAGACCTTCCGATATTTTCGATTAACGCCCCACCAATAGTAATAGGCATTGACTTCTCAGACCACTGGTCCTTTTACAAATTCGGCTATCCGGCAGTAATGATAACTGATACCGCTTTCTACAGAAACCCCCATTATCACATGGCAACCGATCAATACGACACCCTTGATTATGAACGGATGGCAAAGGTGGTGCATGGAGTAAAAGCCGCCGTGGAACGGCTGTAATCGTTTAGTAATTCATCATTATCAAAACTGATTGTCTTCATGACGGGTCACCAGAGCTTTTTCAATATTCCTGAAATCGACCTTGTGAAATGAGTCGCTTAGCGCTTGACATATCGATTACATAGTGGTATAAATTTCAATATTATAGATTAGTATAATTATGTATATGTAATATTAATTGAGCAAAGCGCTTTATGGTCGGGCGGGGCATGGATTAGGCCCTAAGTTGTCTTTGTTGCCACCCCTTTTCCCATGGATATGTTTATAAAAAGTATCTAGCGCAACAGTGCGACAATCTCCTTTCCAAGCTCCCGCCCGACTCACTCTGAGACCTTTGCATAACTGCCATTTCCCCGTGATGCGGCGTCAGGCTTCAAAATTTGGCACGCAGTGAAGCGTCAGCGCTATCCTCGAAATACCCAATGTATTCCTCCGGTTAAGCCTGACGAAAAAATGTCGCGTTATGCAAAGGTCTCACTTCCCAAGTCCCGCCGGGGGCTTCGCCCCTCCAAAAAAGCCCGCAAGCACCAACAGTGTCAGGACAAAAGGCAACATAAGCGTAATCTGTAACGGGATGTCCGAAAACGAGACCTGTACGTATTCGGAAATGGCTGTTGCAAATCCAAACAAGAGAGCAAACCACATAACAGGGAAAGGACGCCATCTGCCGCATATTAACACCGCGACAGCAAGGTATCCGCGGCCGTTTGTCATATTTTCAATAAACAGGCTCATTTCGCCCAGCGAGATATAAGCTCCCCCCACGGCAGCAATACAGCCGCTTGCAACGACAGCACAAAAGCGTATCTTTTTTACATTTACGCCAAGGGCAAACGCCTCGCTGCCACCTTCTCCCGCCGCGCGCAGCCGAAGCCCGGCTCGCGTCCTGTAAAGAAAAATCCACAGTACTATTAGGAGCACACCCGCAAACAAAACAAACGGCGAAACCGAAAGAGGGCCTATCTGGACCGACCCAACCGACGGGGCCGAGGGCGAAGTGCCGTACACTCCAAAGATCTGGTTTAACAAAAAACCGGTTGTACCCAATGCTAAAAGGTTCAATGCTATGCTGCTGACAAGCTGGTTAACTCCCATAATGAGCGTGCCGAAAGCGTGGAGAAGCCCCATGACTCCTCCTGCCGCAATCGCCGCCATTATCCCCAAGAAGGGATCTCCGGTATAGTAAGACCCAAAAACAGCGAAAAACGCCCCCATGAGCATCATCCCTTCAAGGGCGAAATTAATGACTCCCGATCGTTCAGAGACCAACCCCCCTAACGCAGCTAAAAGGAGTGGCATGGCTTTAGCTATGGTTGAGTTGAGCAAAAAAAGTTCCACTTAAGTTCCTTCAGCCTTCGATTTTCTTCCAACGTCCAGTTTCCTTAGGATATATTTCCCGGATACAATAAACACCAGCACCGCTTCTATGATAAGGGTAATGTTGGGAGAAATATCCGCATAAAGTTGAAAATACCGATCAGCACTCCTCAAGGAGGCAAGGAATACAGACGCAACAACAAGACCCACAGGATGACACTTCGAAAGAAAGGCTGCGGCCAACCCGTCGTAACCGTATCCTGAAAAAGATCCCGCGTAAAAGGTTCTATGAACTCCGGTCAGGTCAATAGCGCCTCCCAGGCCGGCCAACATTCCGCCAATGACCATCAATCGCACATAATAAGATTTATAATCAATTCCAGCGTATGTCGCTGCATCCCGGCTTTCCCCGAGAATACGGACCTCGTATCCTTGAGGTTTGTTTTTCATGTACCATCCGTATAAAACACAAAGGCCGACAGCAAAGAAAATACCGGGCGAAAGGATGGTGGCGCCTCCGGCAATTGTCAGCGATGGAAGGGAGGCATTTTCTGTAATCTTTGCCGTTCTCGCCATCCCGTATCCAACAGAAAACGGTCCACGGACTAAAAAATCAACAAGATAAAGGGCCACATAGTTCAACATAATGGTTGTGACCACCTCATGCACCTTACGTTTGACCTTGATAATCCCTGCTACCCATCCCCATGCCGCCCCCACAGCAATGCCTGCAGCAACAGCAAAAATAAGTGGCAGGGGCGTCGGCAACCCCTTTAGATAGATCCCGACAAGTGCGGCGGTTAGTCCGCCAAGATAGATCTGTCCCTCGCCGCCAACATTAAACAGCCCACCTCTCAGAGGAATTGCTACCGCAAGGGCTGCAAACAGGATGAGCGAGCTCTTATTCAATGTGATTGCAAGGTTATTCAAGTTCATAAAAGCGCCGGACCAATAGGCCGACATAGTCTTGAGCGGCGAAATACCCACAGCTAAAGAAGTAAGCGAAGCTACTACGATACCAATTATAACGATCTGGAAGAAATAACCAAGAGGTGATATGCAACGGTTTAAGAAGCTCAAAAATTCCCCCTTGTCATATGCATGCCGACAGAACTCCTGGTGGCCTTTTCTTTTTCGACTTCATAAACCATAGAATAATCATATAGCACGCCGATTCTGTCACTTATTTCCAGGATTTCATCCAGATCATAGGAGATCAACAGGATAGCCATCCCCTTTTCCTTTCTACGCTGTAGGATCTCATAAAATTCTCTTGTCGCCCGAATGTCGAGCCCCTGGGTAGGCTGTTCCAGTATGATAAGTTCGGGGAATCCTTCCAGCTCTCTTGCGAGCAAAAGTTTTTGGAGATTTCCTCCGGAAAGGTGCTCTGCCTTTGACAGTTCATCCGGCGCCATGATGTGATATTTATCCAGAAGCTGCCGGGTGTCTTTGAATATCGTCGAAAAGTCGAATCGCCTCTTCCTAACAAATGTCTCTGTTTTATGATACCCCAATATCCTGTTCTCTGCTAAGGTAAATAGAGAAATACTCCCCCTGTTTTTACGGTCCTCGGGAAGATAGGATATTCCCAGTTTTCTAATCTGCTCCGTGGTCGATCCCTTAAGAGCGGTACCTTTCCAGGTAATCCTCCCAATATAGTTATGATTTATACCAAAAAGTGCATCTACCAACTCTCTTTGGCCATTCCCGGCAACACCGGTAATGCCAAAGACCTCGCCGGGGAAAATACTGAACGCCACCCGCCCCCGTCCTCTTTGTCCTCCTTGCAGGCTTAAATGAACTTTTAATAATGGAATGCTACCCCTGTCGGGTGTCGATTTTGAAATATTAGTTACGGCAATATCTCCGTCTCCAACTATGGCGCTGCTAATTTTTTCAATATCAAAATCAGCCTTTTCATATGTCGCAATCACTTTTCCCCTGCGCATCACATACATTTTATCTGCTATATCGATGAGATCTGAAATCTTGTGAGAGATAAGGATAACTGTTTTTCCCTGTTTACGAAACAGCGCTATGCCTTGAAAAAACCGCTCTTTTTCAATAGGCGTGAGCATCGAGGTGGGTTCATCAAATACAAGGATTTGGGCTTCATGGTAAATTAAGCGCAGGATTTCAACCTGTTGTTTTTGGTTGGCGCTGAGCGAGTCAACCGGCTCATCTACGAGAAGCTGAAAAGCGAATCTCTCCACAATTTCTTGTATTCTATCCCTTGCCTTCTTATAAGAGATAAACCCCTTCTCTGTTGGTTCATGGCCAAGGATAACATTCTCGAGGACAGTGAATGAAGAAACGAGCTTGAAGTGCTGGTGAACCATGCCGATGCCGGCCTTTATCGCTTCGGCACTGCTTTTGAAACGACAAGAGCTTTCATAGATCTTTATGGAACCCCGATCCGGTTGAAGCAGGCCCGAAAGAATATTCATCAGTGTGGTCTTGCCGGCACCGTTTTCGCCTACAATGGCGCATACTTCACCCTCTTTGATCTCGAGGCTGACCCCATCGTTTGCGACCACATTGCCAAACGATTTATGTATTGAGGTCATTGTTACGGCAACTTGTGTCATTTAAGATTTAAAACTCCGGAATGTTGAATGCAGTAATCTGATCGGGGTGTGTTGGTATATCTATTATTTGTGCATGCAAAAGATTCTTTGCCTTGGTTAAGAAGGTCTTCTCCTCCTCTGTAAAATGGCCTTGCGAATATTTCATATCAGATATTCCCACTCCCCCCATGTCGGCCCCCAGCCAGAAATGACCCGGCTTGAAGTTCCCCTGTAATATCGATTTTATGCCCTCAAATACGGCAATATCAAACCGCTTTAATGTGCTGGCAAGTATCTTCCCTGGAAGTTGATCATCCATATCAAGGTCTTCATTGATCAGATATGTTCCTTCCCTCTTCTTTACGGCCTCCCAAACCCCCATGCCGCTGTTGCCGGCAAGTCTAAACAGGACATCAGCCCCCAGGCTGATCAGATGTTCTGCAAGAGACTTGCCCTTTACAGGGTCGTTGAAAGAACCGACAGAGACCACAACATCCCGTACACTTCGGTTCATATTTTTATTGACGGTCAAGATGCCGGCTTTAAAGCCTGCCACATAAGCCTGGACCGGAGGGATATCCATTCCCGTGACCACGCCGACCACTCCTTTTCTGGTTCCGAGCGCAGCCACCACCCCTCCAAGAAATCCAGCTTCTTCTGATCTAAACTCATAACTTATCACATTTGGAAGGTGAATATCACCCTCAATCTGAATAAACTTTTTATCGGGAAAACGCGGGGCGGTTTCCTGGACCGCGTCTGTGAATAAAAACCCGAGCGATATCACGATGTCGGCATCCTGTGCGGCCAGCATCAGATTTGGTATATAGTCGGCCTGTTCACGTGATTGTATGAACTTAACCTCTGCCCCGAACTTTTCTCCCGCGCGAAGCGCTCCCCTCCAGGCCTGGTCGTTGAACCCCTTGTCCCCAAGCCCGGCCGCGTCAGTGACCATGATCACCTTAAAAACCGCGTCTGCGGGAAAGGGGTAAGAACAGAGAAATACAAAAATAGTAACCAGAATGGTACAAAGTCTCTTCATATTACAAAACAGGTGGTGCCCCCGGCATGATTCGAACATGCGGCACAAGGATTAGGAATCCTTTGCTCTATCCCCTGAGCTACGGGGGCGAAAAGAAAAGTTGGAGATCTTGAACAAAATTGAATGCCTTGGCACAGGTCTCAGTTGTTGGTTGTAAACATCGACACTTTATGGTAAGAACATGTTCTTATAGTCGTTATTCTATTTTCCGTCAACTCTTTTGTAAAGGGGATGGGCCATGAAAAAGATAGAACGCGCAATAATCAGTGTAACTGACAAGACGGGCATTGTAGAATTTGCAAAGGAACTCCAGGGGCTTGGTGTTAAAATTCTCTCTACCGGCGGTACCGCAAAAAAGCTTCGTGAAGGAGGCGTCATAGTACAGGAAATTTCAGATTATACCGGGTTTCCGGAGATGCTGGGTGGGAGAGTAAAGACCCTGCACCCAAAGATTCACGGGGGAATTTTAGGCAGGCGTGACATTCCCGAGCATGTCCAGCAGATGAAGAAGCACGACATCCTCCCGATCGATATGGTGTTGGTCAACCTTTATGAATTTGAAAAAACAGTCTCAAAAACAGACTGCACCCTGGATGATGCTATTGAAAACATCGATATCGGGGGGCCGGCAATGCTTCGATCATCAGCAAAAAACTATAAGGATGTGACTGTGATTATCGATCCGGCAGATTACGACATGGTCTTGGATGAGATGCGAAAAAACGCTGGCGCCACTACACTCAAAACACGCTTCTATTTAGCCCGAAAGGTCTTTAAAATAACCAGTGCGTATGACGGAACCATATCGAAATATTTGAAGGGGTGTTCTGTATCCTGATGCGTATTTGTGTAATCGACGGACAAGGCGGGGGTATCGGAAGCGCTATTATCAAGCAACTGAAAGGGGCTTTTGGCGAATCAGTCGAAATCCTCGCCCTGGGAACCAATGCGATCGCAACTACTCAGATGCTGAAAGCCCGGGCAAACCGGGGGGCGTCTGGAGAAAATGCCATTGTCAGGACTGTTGTTGATGCCGATATCATTATCGGGCCGATAGGAATTATATTGGCCAACGCCATGATGGGGGAGGTTACTCCCAGGATTGCCGAAGCTGTTGCCTCGTGCCGAGCAAAGAAATTTCTCCTTCCACTGACACAGGAGAACGTTGAAATCGTGGGGTTGACCCTCACCCCTCTGCCGCATATTATTGAAACACTGATTAATGAACGATTAAGAAAGCTAATAGAAAAAGGAAGAAACCATGTGTGAAGCAAATGCATATGTTATCCGCAACGGGAAAGAAGAGCTGGTTATGGCGGCCGTGGATACGGTCGAACCGGATAACGGAAAACGGAGAATTATCAATATATTCGGGGACCAGAAGGTCGTCCACGCCCAGATAAAATCCCTTGAATTAGTAAATCACAAAATAATCTTAGAAGAAAAAGCGTAATATCGGGCTCTCCGTGAAGATTAGGCTTGCCAAAACAGCTGGATTTTGCATGGGTGTCCGGAGGGCTGTAGATCTGGTCCTGAAGGCCGCGAACACCAAAAAAGGACCTCTTTACACCTATGGTCCCCTCATCCACAATCCTCAGATTATCGATCTCTTAGAGCAAAAGGGGGTTTCTGTCTTAACCGATCCCTCTTCAGCGGAACCCGGCACGGTTCTAATCAGGGCTCATGGCGTCCCCCCCCACGTGAAAGATTCTCTGAAAAAAATGGGGTTTACTGTTGTGGACGCCACCTGCCCCCGCGTTATTAAGGTACAAACCATTATCCAAAGATATGCGCAACAAGGGTATCACACCATTATTGTCGGCGACAAGAATCACCCGGAGGTTATTGGTCTTCTCGGTTATACCGAGGATCGCGGCATTGTGGTAAGCCGCTTACAAGATATTCCAACGCTGCCGGCGTTTGACAGGGCCGTTGTGGTAGCCCAGACCACCCAAGACGCTCTCCTCTTTTCGGAAATAGCCCAAGCGCTTTCCACCCGTTTTCCGCATTATAAGGTCTTCAACACCATCTGCGATTCCACCATTAAACGGCAGCTTGAAATTCGTGAAATGGCAAAAGAGGTAGACGCCATTATCGTTGTAGGAGGACGTAATAGCGGGAACACAAAAAGGCTTGCCCAAATCGGAAAAAACGCTGGCGTGCCCACCTTTCATATCGAAACAGATGCAGATCTTGACCCCTCCCTCATTGAAGGAATGCATCGCATAGGAATAACAGCCGGAGCATCTACTCCGACCTGGGTGACCAGCAAGGTCTTTAAGGCGCTCGAAAATCTTCCCCATGAAGGAAAAATAGGTTGGCGGAGCGCCATTCATAAAATACAACGGACACTTTTATTGAGCAATCTCTATGTCTCGCTGGGGGCAGGATGTCTCAGTTTTGCCTGCGCCGTTCTCCTGGGGATCAAGCCCACCCTTTCCATGGCTCTTATGGCAGCATTCTATGTCCTTTCAATGCACATTATGAACCGGTTTACCAATAAAGAGGCAAAGCGCTACAATGATCCTGACCGCGCCAGGTTTGACGAAAAATTCAAAGGTCCGCTCCTTGCCATGGCTACCTGCTCCGGAGCAATCGGTTTGACCATGGCCTTTTTTTTGGGAATAAAACCCTTCTTAATCCTCCTTGTCATGAGCATTATGGGATTACTGTATAATATCAAAATCGTGCCCGGGGATATAAGAATTGTTGGTCGTTTTCAAAAGATCAAGGATATCACAAGATCAAAAACTTTTTTAATTGCGGCGGCATGGGGCGTGGTGACCAATCTTCGACATTGTAGATGCACAGGGCGATAGAATCGTGGGACAGGAAACCCTTCCTATCGTATTGGGAGAAAAACAGACTCTGCGCCTTCTAAAAATTCTCCTGGTCCTTTTGAGTCTTGCTGTTCCTGCGGGATACGCGCTCGGCATGGTTTCATCTTTTGGTTTTGCTATGCTTCTATGCGTATTCTACTTAGCGGGTATCCTTACTGTATACGAACGCTATTGGATGTTTCCGGGATTCAGATTCGAATTTTTGGTTGAATCAGGCTTTGTGTTGTCCGGACTTATCGCTGCGGGGTGGATGTTTATGAAATAATGTCCTAAGAAGTCATTAACAATTGATGATTTCGTAAAAAGTCTTTGATGAGCTTATCTTGGTCTTATAATCTGTCATTTATCATCTATCATTGGGCATTTATCATTAAAAAAATGACAGATGAAAAATGTGAAATGATCAATGCTAAATGAGAATCTTGTCAAGTGACCAACAAGCAAATTGAAGACTTTTTACGAAACCGTCAACAATTCCTCAAATATCCATAGTTCCACATCTTCATCGAGGCTCTCAAGAAGCTTCAACTCATCCTCTATATTCTCAATCTCTGTTTCTTCCGAGGTAGAGGCGGGTGTTATTTCTGCATCTTCAAGGAGTTCCATTTCTGCAAGGATGAACTCATCGGTATCACTGACAATATCCTCCTCATTAAGAAGCTCCATAAGAGTTAGTTCGTTTGTCAGCATCGCCGGGGACCGCAACGGGCCAAATCCGATCTTATTGGAATCATGGAAAAAAAAGAGGCCAAAAAGAATGACGATAACAGCAGCGGAAGCCACTCCTGTCCGCACTCTACTCCCCAACAAAAAGGTACGGGCTGCGTCTATGAATGAAAACGGTGTGGATTGCTCAGCAATTCGCCGCACTATCTTTTCGTTTAATTCAGACATATAGGTGTCTAGAGCTTCGGCAGGAGGACGTTTCAGTTCTTTTTTGCCGACCAAGTCCAATATCCCCTCCATATTTTCAAATCGTAGGGTACACGTCTTACAGGCTGCCAAATGGTCTTTCACAAAACGGGTATCTTCTCCGCCCAATTCCTTATAATAATAGGCAGGAAGCAACTTTTGTATCTTTTTGCAGTCCTTCATTTATATTCCCCTTTTTTATAATAACTTCCAAGCCCAACCTGTAATTTCATTACTGCGTGATAAAGGCGTGACTTTACCGTGCCTGGGGCACAGCGCGTAATCGTACTTATTTCATCTATACTCATTCCATGTATGTGCTTAAGCACAAACGCGATCCTTTGATTTGCCGGGAGAGAGTTGATTGCCCGGGTTATCTTTTCATTCATTTCCTTGTTTAACAACTCATCTTGAGGATTGGGATTAGAATCGGACTCTGTCTCAAAGATATCCTGTGCGGTCCCTTCTTCATCCTCCTTCCCTTTGGGAGGGGAAAAAATTGACCCCTCCCCGCTTTTCTTACGAATATGATCCTTGCAGGTATTGATCAGGATGCGATAAAACCAGGTATAAAAAGAGGAGCCCCCCCTGAACTTTGGGATCGATAGATATGCCTTAAGAAATGCCTCCTGGGAAATGTTCTTTGCATCTTCATAGTCTCCCGTAAAAGAATAGGCAATACTCAACGCCCTGTCTTTATACCGCTCAACCAGATCGGCAAAGGCATCTTTTGCTCCTCCTTGAATCAACCGTATCAGTTCCCGGTCTCGATCCATCGAATTACTTTCTGCCACCATGCTTTTTCTGTCCGTGACTCCTGCCTGACGGCCTCATGTGTCGGTTCGGCTTTTCTCGTAGGCCTTTCCCCGCAGCCCTGCGTAGCTCTCTTCTTTTCATTATTCGCTCATGTCGTTGCGGATCATCCTTTTTTATCCTTTCCAGCCTTTGATGCAACAATTCTCTTCTTTTTGAGATTGTCTCCTTAAATCGTTCGGGGTTCTCGTCCCTCATTCGCTCCAGCCTATTCGAGATCCTTTCCCTTCTCTTACTCATGATATTCTCGAATTTCTCCGGGTCTTCCCTTCGTAACCGCTGCAATCTCTTCCTAAGATGCTCTTTCCTCTTGTGTACCAAGCGTCGATATTCTTCGGGGTTCTCTTTGCGAAGCCTTCTCAGCTCTTCCGCCTTTTTCCTAAGCCCCGGAGGCTTCCTAAGCCCCGGAGGCACATCGGATTCGCCCCACCCCTGTTTTACACCCTGATCCCAGCCTGGAGGTCTTTGTTCGATAACTTTTTTAATTTGATCAGGCGCCTTCTCATCCTCTTGAGCCAGAACCATACCTGGCAGGATGAAATGGGTAGCCAACAATACCAATGTGGCCGGAATAAACTTTTGTAATATTTTTTTCATATCTTAATCTCCCTTTTCTGTTGTATTTGTCAACACGATCTTTTCTCTGTTTTTATAAACTTAGACGTGCGAAACAGAAAAAGGTTCAATATTGATTTTATCCTTAACTAACAGGCTCAACAGGAATCTTTTATTAAGTTATCAACCAGTTATAAAGTATGTGAAAAAAGTCTTGAATGATCTTCTCAGGTATGTAATTATAATTTTTTGTTATCTGAGGACGTTTTGAAACTGCCTCATCTGAATTATTATTCGTAAATAAAAGGGGGAAACACGAAATGCCGATATATGAGTTCAGATGTGAACAGTGTAATCATACGTTTGAATTGCTCAGCCTCGGTCAAACCGATGAATTTGAGATGAAATGTCCGAAATGCCAATCGCCGAATATACAACGCCTCATGAGCGCTGCGAGTTTTGCCATCTCCGGAGGGAACAGCGGAGCGAGCCAACCTTCTCTGGAAAGCCATACGTGCGGTTCAGGAAATTGCAGTACGATTACGCTGCCAGGGCATACTAAAGAATAGATAGTGTCCAAAAAGGAATTAGTAGATGTTGTCCCAAGACAAGGCCTCACATCAGACTAAGCACCCTCTGTTTCATTGAAATTCTTCCTCAGACTCGAGCTTTCTACGAGACCGGCTTCAACGAGTCATCATATCCTGGAAACGAAACAAAAGGTTAATCAACGCTCCCCCTGTCTCATCATCCAGGTCTTCGAACTCGATACCCATGTTGTAGGCGCGCTCACCCTTCTTAACCCATACGACTCTGCCTTTTGCCTTTATTGAAATACGCGTATCGATGACCATATCCAAGAGAGTACCTACTTCCCAAGGCTCACTGCTCTCAATCATTAATCCGCCGGGGCTTGCATCACGTACGAACTCTTTTAAAAATTTCTTGCCGTCAGAAAGCGTAACATACAACAAGGTGTCCACCCTGGAGTATTTTCTCTTTTCTTCATGCATGAGGGCTCTCCTTTTGCTATTAGGGTGCGGCGAGTTTACCTCGGCGCGTGAATAATCCGGGTTAGACGGGCTGAAAGGTTTCAAAATGAACGCTATGCTTTGACCATTATCAACGCTTTACGTTTCCCCATCACTGTACAAAATCGAAAAGTTGCTCGTGATCGGGCAACGGTTCCTTACTAAAACTCTCTTCCATTTTCTTCGTTTTTTCTATGGCTTCCTGGTTCGTGTGTCGCCGCTCGGCATAGAAAATATGGGGAGTAATTAGGACGACCAGTTCGGTCTTTCCTATGCCTCGATAGGTCCGTCCGAAAAGCACACCTAATCCAGGAATACTCCCTAAGCAGGGAATCTTTTCACTGGTTCTGGTTTTCGTGTTCTGGATCAATCCACCAATAAAAGCTGTCTCCCCGCTTCTGGCCGATAGCCATGTGGAAACCACTGTGGTCTTAACGACAGGAATTCCCTGCTCAATCATGGCCGAATTAAGACTTGACCGCACATTGAGCAACACAATGCCTTCGTCACTAATATAGGGTGTTATGTCAAGTATGGTGCCCGTATCTATGAACTCTATAGTCTCGGTAGTGACACCCATGTTTGTTGTGGCGACTCTGTACCCCTGTTGTCCGCCGACTTGCACCCTGGCCTGTTTTCCGTGAACAGCCAGTATCTTGGGTGTGGAGAGCGTGTCGATTTTAGTTTTGGACTGCAGAGCGTCCAAAGCGGCCGTAAACCGGTCCCATGAGCCTGCACCAGTTATGATGTTGGCAAAAATCCCCGCCCCACTGTCAGGCACCGGAGAAATGCTCGCGTCAGTAGGCATGATCGCGGTACTGAAGCCACCTGTTCCCATCCTTACATCGCCAAGTAGTTGTTCCCAGTTGACGCCCAGGGACATATCATCGGTCAGAGTGACTTCTAAAATCTTCGCCTCAATCATCACTTGTTTAGGCATCGTATCCCAATAACTGATGATAGTCTCTATCTTCTCTATGTTTTCCGGAGTATCTTCCACGATAACGGTCTTGGAGGGTTCATGGATCTTGATCAGTCGCATGCCGGGGATAGCGTCCAGAATCTCCTGAAGCTTATCAACCTCGGCATATTTGAGGTTGAAGATACGCAGCTGTAATCTTTCGGCTTGCGGATCCCGGGTTTCTTTGGGCTTATAAACATAATAGAGATTCCCGTGCTTGCGATATTTAACTCCCCCTGATAGGGTTATGGCGTCTAAGGCCTCATCCAGGGTCACCCGATAAAGATGGACCGAGATCTTGCCGGATACATCTTGTGCGGTTGCGATATCGATCTCTCGACTTATAGCGACGGTCGAAAGGGCCTCCCGTATATCAACATCAAGAAAATTTAGACTCATCAACTGGTTATCGGCCGACTGAATTTCAATCTCGGGTATGGTAATTTTTCGCGACTCTGCTTGCCTGGTGGTTGAGTGCTTTGCCCCTTTCTCGTCGATTTCTTCGAGAGGCGCGGGGGGTTGTGCGGACGCAGGGCGAATCAGTGCCCCCATGATCATTAACAACCCCAAAAAAAGTGTTGCCTTCCTATTCACTTTTCACCATCTCCAATTCTATCCTGTCAATGCCCGAGTCCAACAGGACGTCTTTTTTCCCGATCCTGACCACCTCATATGAACCGATCCAATCGCCTGTGTAGAGGAATTGATTATTGATGATGGCGATGGGCTTCTGCCCACCGACAATCGTACCTCTGAGTTTCAAAAATGGCACAGCATTTGATGAACCGTACTCGCCGGGTCGGTTTCCTGTTTTTGTCGGCAATTTCAAAGGCGCAAAGATATCTCTGAGGACCCACCGTACGGGCTGATTAACAGGCAATTTTCGCTGCCGGTCGCTTTGAGGTTTTTTTATTTCGATCTGAGGGATATCAAATTGAGCAGGTGGCGTTGTGGATGTGCTGCGATTCGTGTCGCTTGTGGCTTCCTTATGTATGAAGCGGAAATATCCTACGGTCACAAACACCAAAGAGAGCCCTATAACTATATAAGTTTTTATCTGCTCGCTTTTCTTACCAGGCATTAACAAGGTTTCCTTTGCTTCGAGACCTTTGCATAACTGCCATTTCCCCGTGATGCGGCGTCAGGCTTCAAAATTTCTCAATGTATTCCTCCGGTTAAATTTTTCACCTTCCTTGCCTGACGGAAAAATGTCGCGTTATGCAAAGGTCTCGCTCCTCTTATCGTTCAAAAATAGAGGCCGTTAAATCGACTCGGCACTCCTGAGACGCGTTGGATTTCGTAATATTAACCTTTTCTATCACCAGCGTGCGCTTCATTGTCTCAAGATCGTAGAGCAGGTGATAGCTGTTAAGAAAAGAGCCTCTAAACATCAGACGAATTGGAATTTTGGTATAGAGTTTCTCTTCCACAGGGGCCAGCGGCTGTAAATTTATCAACATAACCTTTCTCTTCTTCATCAAAGAATCAACTTGCTTCAAGAACTCCCCGATCTCTGCTGATTCTGGGATTTGCTCATTTAAGGCCTGTATTTCCCTCCTTGCGTCATCCAAGATCAGCCCAAGACGTTGCAGACTCGTCTCAGCCAAGGCTAATTCCTTTGACCTCTTAGACAGGAGCTCGTTTTCCTGGCGGATCTGTCTCTGTTGTTTGATTCCAAGATTCACGGCCCAGTAGCCACATATGACCGAAATAATCACTAAGAACACAAGACACGTTTGATCCAGTTTTTTGATACTGATATTCATTACGAATTATTTCTTGAAAGATTGCACTCGACCTCAAACTGCACCAGCTTTACTGACTCGCCCGCCTTTTGCTTCAATTGAGCCATATTAGTCTCTTTGGCATAGTTAAGCACAACCGTGTTGAACATAGGCTCATTCGTAAGCTGGTTTAGAAAATTGCCAAGCTCCTCGTTGGAAAAAGAGACCCCGGTTAGCTTCAAACCGGCATTGTCTTCTTCCTCCTTGCTACTATCAATGGCGAGTTGTGTGAGCCAAGTGCATTCATTCATGATATCGGCCAATTTTAACAGTACTTTATAATACGACTGATTTCTGGTTATGGTTGCAAGAACAGCTTGCTGTTGACTGAGGCTATCTAATTCATCTTGGATTCGTTCGATTTCCTCAACGCTTGTACCCAGATGAGAGTGTAGGTCTTTTAACGTTGCCGGAGCACGGTTTTTTGATAGGAATAGATGTGCATGACAAAAATAGAACCCGCAAATCAGGAAGACTGAGACGGTCAGGCACGCAGTCCAGAAGCAAACGTGCCGCCGTAGATGTCGGCGATCCAGGATATCGTTGGGAACCAGATTGATTTCTCTTAAAGCCATGTTACCTTCCGCATAGCTAAACCTAAAGCCAAAGCAAATGGGGCGCCTTCCGATATGTCGGGTAGAAAAACACCATCGGATAAGGCGACTTTCTTCATAGGATTTATGATGCTTGTCGGGATATTGAGTCGCTTTTCAAGATAATGATCCAGGTGGTGGATTAATGTCGCAGTACCGTACATGTAGATCCCTTCGAAAAGCGTGACCCCTGCCTCAGCCCTCACATAGCCAATAATTTTATGAAACTCATGAACTAACTCCTCAATGTGCGGTGATATGATCTGATAAAGAACTCGGCACATCTTATCCGTTGCAGAATCTTCGGTAAGATCCTTGCCATTGTTTCGGCCCTGGTGATCTTCATAGAGGAGACCATATTTTTTGAGAATGAGCTTGGCTTTATCCTTCTCGTTGAAGTGTTCAAGGTTGGTCTGTATCTTTCTAAAAAGGGTTTGGATTCCCCATGGGATATCATGCTGAGCAAGGATGCTCTCTTTTGTTACAATTGAAACCGAACTCCGTGTGTGGCCGATTTTGCATAAGATTATCGGATCCTGGCTGACATCGTAGAGACGATTATGCAAGCGGATCAGTGATGAGACACCGAAATCGACCGCTTCGACGGTAAGTCCGGCCTCCTTAAGCATATGGAGACGTTGTTTCATGAAATCTCTGCGGATCGCCACGATGATAGCTTTATATTCATCGGCATCACCGGATGACAGGGACACAATCGACGGATAATCTAATATGGCTTCTTCTATGGGGAAGGGAAGATATTTTTTTGACTCGCCGAGAATGGCCTCTTCTAATGTTTCTCCTTTTCCAACTTGAAAACGTATAGGAAAGCTGAAGGTGTCTTCAAGGGGGAGGCGGACTACTGCTCTTCTGCCAAGGAATCTCTTATTCCCTGAAACCTCTCTTAACAAGCTTATCATGGCATCATTCGTTTCAGGAATCCCCTGGGCCTCCCCATCGAGTTCTCGATGCATCAACTCTCTGACCATAAGAGCCTGTCCGGTCTCTTTGAACTGGGCGGCATATATATTATGCTTTCCTATATCAATCCCTATTGGGTAGTTGAATCTGAGATCAAACATTAAGCCCTTCAGATATTGTGTGCCCTAAAAATGTCAAACAATTGACAGTGATTGGCAACTATTTGTTGTGACAGTACATTGAAAACTCTTTATCCCGAGCTTTTCTCTCCCCCGGCCCATTACGGGAGGACCACTATTCCCCCCCCCCGCGTAGACTCTGAGTTATTTCCCATTGTTGAGTTATCGCAAGACTCATGCCATTGAATATAGGGAAGTGGACTCAGGGCGTCTAATATAGCTCCTTTGCAATTTTAAAGGTCAGGATTCGGATACGGTTGTTGTCGGTGTCACTGATAGAGATTTTGGCTCCTCCCCTCGTGGCGGACATTGCAACACC
>JAFDAE010000485.1 GCA_019314005.1 Deltaproteobacteria bacterium
CCATTCAAATCTTACCTTTTTCATAATTTACTAATATCAAGGGGGAGGTATAAAAGCAATATAAATATACATAAAATAATATGGTTTTAAGCTGGGCGGTTGAGCACCGAACGCGAGCGGTCAGTGGCAGCCAGGGTTCCCTCTGAAACATGTAAAAAAATAAAAAAGTTGATTATTAAAAATACTCCAAAATGGCCAGACCCTGGCTGTCCAATGTACTGCCATGTTAGCTGCCCTTTCCCCTTTTCAGTATACCAGCTGTTCGGAGTTCAGATTCTAGTCTTAGCTTTGTCTGAGCCAAGTCGTTCGTGATGGGTATCCAACCAATTCCTTGGATATCAGATGGCAACTCCATGTCTGGATGACTCTCAACGAGGAATGCAACTTTCCCCTTTCGACCGAGTGCCCCCCAGAAAAATCCAACCTCAAGGATAACATTCTGCCGTGCTCTGTGGATATCGTTTCCCGTAACCTTGTCGACTAAGTGGTCATCGGCACTCAGGATAAAGACGGCGAAGGCGCATGAGCGAGCTAACTCTTCAAATTTTTCTGGCAGTGTTCTACCACCGTGAGGACCAGCCTCCATTACGACGGTGTCCAACCCCAGATTCTTCGTCAAATATAGATCGATCTTGTCCCTGAGGGTGTGATTTTTACCGTGTACGATGAAGACCTTCCCTACTCCGGTGGCCTCAAGGACGTGAGGTTTATATGATTCTTGACTAAAAGATGAGCTATCGGGGTCAAGTTTTTTTTTGTCAATTACGCCTTTTCCGTTGCAGCTGGGACAGAATTCCCCATATTTTGTTGGGTGACGGCCCTTACCAGAGCAGTACGCGCAATCAACTATGTGAGCGGAGACGGCAACTTGCCCTGCACCATTGCAGACTGAACAAAGCTTACCATATTTGGTCGGATGAGCGCCCTTTCCACTACAAAAAGCACATCGTACAAGCATACTATTTCCCCTATCGGCTTGGCAAAGTATCAACGCTCGGCATAAGGCTCGGCGGCTTTTAGCCGTCGGCCTTAATGCCGTTGTTATGCTTTCCTTGAGTGTATTGGATTTAAGGGGCTTTTTGGTGAATTCGATAAGGTCAAAGCATTTTTTCTTGTATTTTCAAGTTGATTGAATGCCTCATCTAATTCAAGAAACGGTATGTCAACTTTAGTTAATTTAACTCTGGTCCCAACATATGCAATGATAGGTTTTGCTTTAATTTGATCCCCTTCTTGAAGGATTTGCAAACCATACCAAACCGAATCCTTTACTTGTTTAATGCGATATCTTGCTCCCTCATGCCACTCCCATTGGTCTTCATCAGTCAAATACTTTTCAACAGTTTTCTGGAAATCCATTTCAACTATTCTCCTAAAATAGTGGTTAAGAAGCCATTTTTTCTCCAAAGCATCACGTTATGCATCGCTTGCCTTTGCAGCATGCCCCCAATTACAATCGACGCACATCACGTAATAGATTGTCTCATCGAACACTTCATCGTATCTATTGTACGAAACAAGATTTTTAGACGCACACTTTGGACAAATCAGAGCTTTAATTGGATCCTCTTCCGGAAACTCGTTTACCGCAAGCTCAAGCAACTGCCTTTGAAGGCGCTGCGCTATATCGATGACTTTATCATCACCAGCGATGTCATTCGCGATAGTCTTAAGTTCTGAGAGACTATGGAGATGAAAACCTCGGTAATCTGCAACTAGCGCGGGCAACGCAGTGTCATCTAACATCACCGGGATAACCCGAAATTTTGTGTCGTCTACTCTGCGACGTATTGCTGCACGAAGCTCTGTATCAACCCAATTTGATTGCTGTGCTTGGGTGCTCCAAATAAGAACAAAAGTGTCGCAGCCAGATATCCCTGTCTCAATACCTCCGGTGATGGAGTCACCAGGCTTGAGTTGCCATTCGTCGAACCAAACGTCAAAACCACGTTCAACAAGTTCGACTGCCAGCAGACGGGCGGTTTCCTTGTTCTCGGAGTTGTGACTTATGAAAATCTTCATTGTTCTATTTACCCCCTAAAAGTAGGGTCAATGGTCGGGTAGCCGGGGGCTGTTGCCAGCCCCAAGCCCCCTAAGAACTGTGCATGAGACTTTCACCTCACACAGCTCAAGCCTCTGAAAAGGTTTCCCTTGAGGGGATTCCCG
>JAFDAE010000486.1 GCA_019314005.1 Deltaproteobacteria bacterium
CATGGAACCAGGGTGGTTATTGAGGCGCCGGTCAAAGGAACTGGATATGACCATTAGAATTTTTTTGGCGGATGATCACCTTATTTTTCGCCAGGGACTTCGATCTCTACTGGAGGGTGTTGAGGGCATGGAGGTGGTCGGCGAGGCAGGAGACGGGCGGCAGACTGTGAAACTGGCGGATAAGATCAAGCCCGATGTTGTTGTGCTTGATATCTCTATGCCCCTATTGAATGGAATTGAGGCCACGCGGCAAATTATTAAGGTTGTTCCAAAGGCGAGGGTAATTATACTCTCTATGCACAAAGATCGTCAGTATATTACTGAAGCGCTCAAGGCGGGAGCGCTCGGATACATCACAAAAGAGGAAAGCTTTGACCAGTTGATTGTCGCCATTAAAACTGTTTTAAAGAGGAAGATCTTTCTTTGTCCGGACACGAAAAATATCGTGCTGAATGATTTTGTCAGGCAATTGCGCTCAGCAAGTTCCCTCGCATCAGGTTCCCCGCTTACAGATCGTGAAAGGGAGGTTTTGCAGTTGATTGCTGAAGGCAAAACCGGCAAGGATATTGCTGAAATGCTTTTTGTCAGTCCCGCTACAATAGATACACACCGCAGAAATATCATGAGAAAACTAAGCATCCACACGATAGCAGGTTTAGTCAAGTATGCCATCCAGAACAAGATTATCTCCCTCGAGTAGTCGATTGTCGATTTGAGAGCTGTGCCGGTGCGATAGACTGATAGTTCTCCGTTTCCATGTTCCCAATAATATCATGATTTTCAAATGAAAGAATCATTATATTACAGGATGGACAAAATCATCACTTGAGCCGATAAAGAAGCTAAAGAATGTATCGTAGCTGTTCATGGATTCAAAGGCTTACGGACTACAAACATGGCCGGCAAAAGAAAGGTGTAACTATTCAGATAGAGGAAAGCTGCTATGAAAAAGTGCATTAAAAAGCCCCTAAATTTTATCAAGGAATTCAGCAGAAACCTCTCGGAAATATTTCATGGATACAATAAACTTTTAAACGGAAGCGTATTAGTTGTCAACCCGGACAAACCGGTTTAATGTGACAAATGAAATCTTTTTGGGAGCGATGATCTTGCAGAATATTGCCGAATTGAAATTGGAGCATATCAACCGCGTGTTGCATGTTACTCGCAACATTAACCGGCTGATCATCAGAGACACGGATAGCGGCGGGCTGTTGAAAGGCGTCTGCGATAATCTTGTAAACATTTGCGGGTATTACAATGCCTGGATCGTTATGCTTGATGAGTCCGGAAAACTGCTTAAGTTTGCCGAAACTGGTTGGGGCAAGGAGTTTCTGCCGGTGGTTGAGCGATTGAAGCACGGCGAACTGCCTCATTGCGGTCGGAAAGCGTTGGAGCAAACAAATGTTGTGGTAATCGAAGATCCTTCTTCTGCCTGTCCTGACTGTCATCTATTTGGCGAGTGCGTTGAAAGACGTGTGATGGCCGTCCGGTTACAGCGCGGCAGCAGGGTTTATGGTGTAGCGTCTGTTTCTATTCCTGTGGATTTTTTTAAACATATTGATGATTTTGGGATATTTCAGGACATTGCGGACGATATTGCTTTTGCCTTGCAGAACATAGAACTTAAAGTAACGCAAAAACTGGTTGAAAAGGCGCTGCAAAATAGTGAAAAACAATATCGCCTGCTTTTTGAGAACTCCCTTGACGGTATCTACACAAGCACACCGGACGGGCAGTTCGTAGATGTGAATCCTGCGCTGGTAAAAATGCTTGGTTATGAGAGAAAAGAGTGTTTGTTTTCGATCAGCATACCAAAAGACGTTTATGTTTCAGAATCAGACCGGCCGGATCTATCCCGGAGAAATAGAATGTTCCGTACCCGCTTCAGGAGAAAGGACGGCGTTTTGATAAATGTAGAGATCAACTCCCGGGTTTTTTTTGACGAAAAGGACGGGCATGTTTACTATGAAAATATAATTCGAGATATCACCGACAGGGAGAAACTGGAAAAGCGGCTGCGTCAGGCAGAGAAGATGGAAGCTATCGGTACGCTTTCCGGAGGGATTGCTCATGACTTCAATAATATCCTTGCGGTCATGATCTGGGGTACAGAGCTTGCCCTGGACCGGATTCCAGAGGGGAGTCCGGCGCGGTCTAATTTAAACCCGTACAAATCGGCTATATTGTTAACGATGCTCTTAGATTCCTCAGAGCATCGCTGCCCGCCACCATCGAGATTCGTAAAAATATCGAAAGCATGTCAGACACGGTTCTGGCTGATGCTACGCAAGTGTATCAGGTGGTGATGAATCTTTGCGTTAACGCAGCTCATGCCATGCGGGACAATGGGGGTGTGCTAAAGGTCAGTCTGGAGAATATGAACATTGATACCGGCGTTGCAGCTCAATATCCGGATTTAAAGGCCGGACCATTTTTAAGACTTAGTGTCAGCGATACAGGCCATGGCATGAACCGTGAGGTCAGAGAGCGTATATTCGATCCTTTTTTCACCACCAAGGGGCCATCCGAAGGGACAGGCATGGGGCTTGCTTTGGTCTATGGAATAGTAAAAAGCTGTGGAGGAGCAATTAAGGTCGAGAGCGAGCCTGGGAATGGGTCTGTTTTCCAGATATTTTTTCCCAGGTTTTATGAGAGTGCTACACCGGAAATCGAAATGCTTGATCCACTTCCCACGGGGAACGAGCAGATACTTTTTGTAGATGATGAGCAGGTTTTGGCGAAAATGGGGCAAAAGATTCTTCAGGACCTTGGATACAAAGTTTTTGCTAAATCAAACGGCTTTGGCAAAAGAGCTTTTGCGGATCAGAAAAGATATTCCGATTATTCTTTGCACAGGATTCAGTGAAGTAATCTCGGAAGAAAGAGCCGATGCTTTGGGTATTAGAGGGTTTATGATGAAACCTCTAATTGCGCGCGAGTTGGCTCAGAATATCCGGAGAGTACTGGAT
>JAFDAE010000487.1 GCA_019314005.1 Deltaproteobacteria bacterium
AGCTATCCTCGATGTGTCTGCATTCTGTGCATTCGTGCTCTCAAGAGATGTATATGTCTTTGTGACACCATCAATGGTCACTGAGTATCTCTTCTTATAATCACCTTGCTTAACAAACACACCTATATAGCCATCGTTGTAATCCTCTACAGATGTGGTAGTTGATTCAACCTCTTGTGTGTTGTTAGTAATGAAGGTGAAGTCAGCAATCGTAGTTGCTCTTAAGCTTTGGTATTCTGGTGAATCCCCTGTTTCAAAGTATGTTATGTCACCAGTAAGAACGCACTCAACACCAGTGTCAGCATTGAATACCTTCATGCCTATATCGTTGTCATATACTGCTATATAGCGTTCCTCAATGGATCTGTTGATGTGTTCAACAAAAGCATCTTCAGAGAAGTTGTAGTCGCCTAGCTTGCTTATATGTGTGAAGCCATTACGCTTAATTAAGCCATCCTTTACAGATGCGTGACAATTCAATGAGTCGTTACACTGACCTTCATACTTCAACCTATCTGGTTGCTGACTTATACCTCCAATTAAGTTAGGTATCGTTGTGTTGATGATTGGCATTGGAATTAATAATTCAAGTTGCCGCCCCTGCGGATATTCCTATTTGTTATTAACTGACTAATAGTGTTATCAAAAATAGTAGCGTTAGATGAACGAGCATCAGAGTTCTCAGCATTAGCTTTAGCTTCTATCTCCTCTTGCATAGAGAATGAGACTGTTGCTTGATCTCCTACAGTTCTTGCTGCTGTTATTCTAGCTGCTCGTATAGTGATCCATTTGCGGAATTGCTCTGGTAGATCATCCCAGTTTAGAAAGCTAACAACCATAGCCTTCAAGGTTTTGTTTATAATGAATGTGCGATCAGTTCTATTATAAACTCTTACACCTCTTTGGATGTAATCAATACCTCCACCATTGATAGATTGTTTGGGTATATCAAAGGATAGAGTTGATTGTGGCAATGTTATAGTGCCGTCTAGGTTTGGTGGTAATGGGAACTCATACTCTGTATTGAAGTCATATCCTTTAGATTGAATCTCACGACTCACTTCTTCTAGGTTGTGAATTGCAGTTGTAGCTTCCAATGGCAACTCATCATTTAGTGAGTTGATTGGTTCTTCGTCAATGATCTGTAGGATCGTATTGATCGCTTCCAGTTTAGTTGTAAATGCGTTTGCCATAAGAAAGAAAGCTGCGCCCCCACCAAGAAGGACGCAGCTAGGGTTAGGGACTAGGATAGGTTGCCGTCAGAAATCTCTACAGCGGCTTCTGGACGAAGTACGCCATGACCAAGCATATACTTAGCAACATAGAGGTTAGTCTGATACTCCATCTTCCATCCCATCTCGGTAGATAGATCCATTAACTGGACAGTACCCATTGCGGATTTATGGAAACAGAGGATACGTGACCCTGTGAAGTCTCCGTTGTAGCCAATGCCATCAGCACCGAATACATCGTTGTTTACTCCGCCTTCATCAACTGCGCTAAGGTCTTGACCATTAGGCATATTGTTGGATGAAAGGATCTCAAAGCCAGCGATCATCCCAAGAGTACCTTGAGAATAAGAACCAGAACCACCAATGTCTTGGTTGATTACTCGGTTAAGCTGAGTCTCTGGGAACTCAGAGATTAGGAGGTTGTATTCCTTAGAAGGCATGATTGCACAGCGATCTTCAGCAGGTACATTCTTCTCATCAAGTGCTGTCTTAGCAGCATAGAGAGCATCAGCAAGCTGTAGAGCAGATGTGAACGTAGCACCGAAGCCAAGGTTTACATCATCATCTCCTTCACCACCACCAGCAACATCAGAGAAGATACGAGTACCACCGAATACACGATCACCATCACGAGTAAGAGTAGCAGGTGTACGAGCGGCACTGTAAGCAACCTTGATACATGAAGCATCAAACTTGTTAGCCAATGCACGACCAAGCTCTTCAGACTGAATAGCAGTTGATGCGTCATGGTTAAGCTTCATATCATCTTCAGAGATAGCCACTGCGGAGATGAGAGGCTTATCAATGTTGATAACACGCTCACCACGGAGGATGTTATTTAGTAGACCATTAGCAGGATCAAGAATGTTAGTACCACTATCGAAGTACGCAGCTTCCGCTGTACCTGTTACAGTGAACTGAGCAGACTTACCTGTTTGTGTTTTGCTTGTTTGGTATTCCCCTTTACTTAGACGTTCCACATATCATTGACTGTCGATGTTATCCAGAACACTGGGCACCCGTTGAACATATATCTCGTTTGGTTATTAGGAAATTGAAATTGTTTACCAGCTACTTGCTGCTACTCGATCACGAACTGATTTAGTGTAAGCTACATCTACCCCATACTTAGGGTTTTGCATCGCTTGACTCATCTCTTTCGTGTTTGAGAAACCTTGGGTAGTTGATGGAGCAGACATTCCTTTAAGTTGATTACTTGGTGGAATGCTATTACTACTACTATACTTGCTATATAATCCGCTTA
>JAFDAE010000488.1 GCA_019314005.1 Deltaproteobacteria bacterium
AATGCTATCACTCTATTGTCAAAGGAGACAAACTGAAACAAATCGAAGATCTCCTCGCAGAGAACACTAGAGCCATGGAGTAACTCCTAGCAAATCATTTTACTTAATTGCAAAATGGAAACTTTTTTCCATTATTCAATCATGCCAAATCCGTATTTTTCTGAAAATAATTGTGCCACAGGGTAGGTCGGGGGAATTTCACCCCCTTCCCCCCTCAGAACCGTACGTGATAGTTTCCCATCATACGGCTCAAGCACTTTTAAGGCTCTCTAATTTCAAAGATAACCCGGATACAAATTTAAATTGCACCCTTAGCGATATTTCTAAACAGTCTACTCACTTATTGTGTTAAGGTGCACACGATGGATATTCATCCTCGTACATTTGCATTCCTCAATGCGTAGATTCTGAAAAGATACTCGCTATTAAGCACCTGTTGGAGGTCAGCAGGACTTTCATCAACAGTAATTTTTCAACTGCTATCTGCACCATTACAGTGCAGCATTCGCTTGTTCCAACTTCTCTGTCCGACGTTTCCCGATGCCTTACGGTTACGGTTTTATCCCGGTTATCTACACGAGATAGTTGGGAGAAAGCGCCGGGCTTCCACGTTCCGTATAAATGACAAATGTATGGGGTTAGGCTCATCCTGTCTGCCGACTGATCTACGTTCCCGTATAAGCTGCGTTAAACGCTTATAACTTGCCAGCCTACCATTTTGGTGCGAAGCGTATCATTCTCTTTTTCGCTCCTTACGTGCTCACGGCAGTTGCGGAGTGTTCAAATACTTTAGCCATACCCATAAACCCATGCCCTAATTCGGCCTTGAGACTCCGAAGGACTGTCCACCTCACGGCTTCTTGCCCCGCTATAGGATACTCGATCCAAACGTTTGGTACAATTTCCCGGGAGCTTCAACCGATAATGGCTGCACCATACATCAGTTGTCCCGGTAGGGTACTGTTGGGGAAACAACAGGTTTAATCAAAGAACTAAGTCTCAGTAAAACTATCATTTATACGACTTCGTGTCGCAATAACGGTCTGCGGTATGCGAAGTTTGAGTGTTGGCCGAAACAGGGCAGCCACAGCTGCCCAGGTCATGGCGCACATTTTGCCTGCATTGACCGAACATAGTAAAATAGGTGCCGTTCGGATCACGGTCATGATCGAGCAAAATGTGTGACAAACTCAAATTTTGTATACCGCTTTGTTATAGCCAGTGTTACTTATTTCCAAATAGGTGCCTGGTCCCAATTATTTAAGAATCCAATTTTATATACTGGAACATTTGGATAATTTGCAATTAAATTTAGAATCTTGTCCTTGATTCCATTTTCCGGAAAGACATGATCGCACAAAAAAACCATTATTGAAATGATTAAAAATGCCTTTTTCTTTTGGACATCAACAAGGGGGCGGTCAAACCAAACATCAGTTGGATTATTCAATGTATCAACAGGTCTCTTAACCATATTTCTACTCCAAAGCCTAGAGTGATGTGCTATTATATTACGTATATAAGTTACGGATTCTAACCAACTAGATAATTCACTATGAAGATTTAATCCCATTTCGTTAGCAATTTGGGCTTTTTCTGGCAACTGGTGGTCAAGGTTTTTATAAAATTTAGACAGTGTACCCATTGAGGCTATTTCCAAAATTTTCCATGCCTCAGGATTTTCATTAGGGTATCTTCGTTTGTGATCTTTTATGAATATCTCTTGACTATACCCAAATTCTCGCTCCAATTGCTCAACATGTTCAAAGTGCTTATCACTATCAACAAATAATTCTTCACGCTTATACCAAGTTGATCCATATGACAATGAAAGATGATAAATCAATTTGGTTCTAAGAGCTATTTCTATTCTTTCGATAGCATCAAAGAGAATTAAGCGAAGCTGTCTATCGAAGTTGTACCTTTCAACAACATCTTCAAAATATGTATTATCATTAAAGGTATGATTGATTCTATCTATTTGCATATCCCACCAATACCCTTTCAAACGATAGTAACTAATATTCTGGAGTTGACTTAGAGCTTTGTCTTCGTCGCGAAACAACATTCCGCGATCTTTCAGAAGCTGTAGTTGTTCAGCTATGGTTCTTGTAGGTTTGTGGGGCATAGCTATAAAAAAAAATGACCCGCCTGCAGTTCT
>JAFDAE010000489.1 GCA_019314005.1 Deltaproteobacteria bacterium
GAATAAAGGCGTATGCAAATACCGTTTTCCACACGACCACATCTGCCTTTTCTCTGGTCGGCACTGCTTCTTGATATGGACATAACAGGAAGGGCTGTAGTTCTTGATCGCGGAGTGTACTGGGAGATTCTTGCAAGCCCTGTATCGACTACGTACCTGATACCCGGTATCGTAATAGAAGTTTCGGCAACGTTGGTTGCAATAATGATTTTTCTGCCTGGCATGCGCGAAAAAACTTTTGACTGCTCGGTTGCGGGGAGCCTTGCAAACAAAGGAAGTATATGCGCATTTTTATAATTTCTTCCTTCAAGCAGTTCACATGTTTCACGAATATCCTGTTCTGTAGGCATAAAGACAAGGATATCACCATACTGACCTTCCCTGTTTAATTTATTAACAGCATCTGCTGCCATTTCAACATGTGTTAAGTCGTTTTTTTCCTCCGGTTTTTGCTCCGGCTTTTGTTTTTTTAAATCCCAACCAACCTGCAAATATCTGATATCCACTGGATACATGCGGCCTGATACTTCAATTACAGGTGCATCATCAAAAGCCTTTGAAAATTTTTCCGTGTCAATGGTGGCAGATGTTATGATTAGTTTGAGGTCTTTTCTTCTTTTTTTTATCAGCTTTATTAAAATTCCCAGGACAAAATCAATATTCAGACTTCGTTCATGTGCTTCATCAATAATGATAGTGTCATATTCATTAAGATAGGGGTTGCTGAGGGTTTCGGCAAGAAGAATGCCATCGGTCATAATCTTGATATATGAATCATGGTGGGTTTTATCTTGAAACCGTATTTTGTAACCAACTGATCTGCCGAGCTTTTCACCCAGTTCTTCAGCAATACGATGGGCAACCGTTGTTGCAGCGATTCTTCTCGGTTGAGTGCAGCCGATTTTACCGGCTATCCCTCTTCCGGCAGCAAGGCAGAATTTAGGTATCTGGGTGGTTTTTCCGGAGCCTGTCTCACCTGAGATGATAACCACCTGATTTTTTTTAATAGCATCTATAATGTCGCCTTTTCTATCCGTAATCGGCAAAAACGGGTTATAAGAAAACCTGGGCAGGTTTTGTTTCCGCCATTTTCTTTTCTTGATTGATATGTTAGGCTTTTTGGGTTGACCTTTCATTTTTATGCTTTCGTGATAAAAATATCTTAACTCAGGTTGTCAGGTTCACGGTTCAAAGTTCACGGTTAACCGCGCAGTCTTGCACTTTAAGTTAAAAGCGACCAACTATGAACCCTGAACCTGTAGTTACCAAAAATTGTATATAAGATAAAGCGCTAAACTTGATTAGCATTTTATCCCTTTAAATAGCTTTCATACAGCAAAGGAGAAAATTATGGATTTTGTAATTATAGGCGGGGATGCAGCAGGCATGAGTGCTGCAAGCAGGGCAAAGAGAACCATGCCTGATTTGAAGGTTACTGTTTTAGAAAAAACCATGGATGTTTCCTATAGTGCCTGCGGGATGCCGTATAATATTGCCGAACCGGACAGGGAAATAGAAGACCTTGTTGTAAGGCATGCCCATGTTTTCAGGGAAAAGCAGGATATCAACCTTTTGACCGGGCATTGTGTGGAGAATATTGATCCTGCCGGACAAACCGTGGGTGGTATTTCTTTAGGCGGCAAAAAGTTTGAATTTCCCTATGATAAACTCCTCATTGCAACAGGTGCATCTCCGATTATTCCCGATCTGCCCGGGTTTGACCTCCCCGGTGTTCTGGGCTTAAAAAGTCTTGAAGACGGAAGGAAAATAAAGCAATTTTTAACGGATAGTTCTGTTAAAAAGGTTATCATTATCGGTATGGGATATATTGCACTTGAAATGGCCGAAGCTTTGCGTGCCCGGAATATAGAAGTTGATATGGTAAAGCCACGCCCTGCTTTTTTGCCGTGGCTGGATGAGCAAATGGCGCGGGTGGTAAAAAATGAGGTTGAATCCAACGTGGTTAATATGTATCCCGGACACAAGGTAGAAAGAATCGATCAGTCAGGAGGTAGTCTATCGGTGGTATGTTCCGACCTTACGCTTAAAGGGGATATGGTACTCGTAGCCATAGGTGTAACTCCGAATACTGATATGCCTGAAAAAGCAGGGATAGAGCTTGGCATAAAGAAATCGATTGCGGTTGACAGGGGTA
>JAFDAE010000490.1 GCA_019314005.1 Deltaproteobacteria bacterium
GGGACAGTAGTGTATTGTTAGGTTCTCATGGCAAAGTAAAAAAGTCAAGCAAAAAATTTAGATAATGATTCCAGAAAGATAATTAGAGAAAAAATAAAATTGGATGACATTGAGTTCCTCGGTGGGGATGTTGGCGCGCTTGTCCTTGTGCTTCAGACTATCAATCGGTTTGGTCTTGTTTGTCTTTTTCTTCCCTGCCATGTCTCAGTTCTCCGTTCATTAACTCCATATGGCTTCAACCAGGCCACTGGTGCGGAGCGCCCCGTCAGAAGATTCAGTGTTTGAGGAAGTCACGAATCATACTCTTGGCATTCCATGGGTTATCTATCTCCAGGAATGCCCATCTGCCTAATCCGTCATGGTTGTTCACCGCCGGCACCCATAGGAGTCGGGCAGTTGCGACTTTGGCTTCTTTGTCCTTCTTTTTTTCACCTGTCACCTCGACAATCAGGTTCAGCAAGTCATTTTCTCCCTCTCCATCATGCAGACGGATCAAGAAATCCGGGGAATAATTCTTCTCCTGCCCGTTGATAGTATATGGGATGCTGAAGCCGATGTTGTGATTTTTGGCATAGGCAAAGACCTCCTTCATATCTTCCAGGGTCTGAGCCATTTTCTGCTCCCAAGAGTTGGTATCCGCGACAACATGAGATATATGACATTTGTCGGGATCGGTTTTGTATGTCGGCCTTTGAGGGTCTTGTCTCCTGATTCCGCAGCCACAATAGCCCGGTATATGCGGTCTGCCGCATCATTGGCAAACTGAATGAGGAGAAGCAGTTGAGGGAAAACATTGTCCTTTATGACAACGCATTCATCTAACCAGCGTCTGGTGATTCCAAGTATTTGGGGAAACAGCCAAGGCTTTGAATTCCCCTCATCATCGCGGAAATATTTCTCAAGGGTCAGCTTTGCAAGAAGAAATACCACCTCTTGCACGCGCTGGTTTTTGAGATCATCAAGAGTCAGAATCGTTGACTCACCGACAATGGGAGCGTTTTCGGTTTTAGTGGGGATGTCCAGGGTGGACAGCACGAGCCTGGATTCATCGGTGAAAATCGCTTTCAGTTTCTCGCATGGTAATTCATAACGATATCCTGTAAGACGAGGAAAGATGATCTCTCTTGAAATACGATCCGCAAGAGCGCGGACATGGGTAATTTCAGGGCCAGGTTCAGGGTCGGGATTAGAACCTGCACAGGGGATGAAAGAGAACGGGACCCCATAAACCTCGGCATACTCAACGGGGAAGGCTTCTAAATCAACTGTTTTGCCGTTTACCTGCAAACGCCGGGACTCGGTTGTATAACTCATCCGGCGAAGGCCGCGGCCCACCACCTGCTCACAGAGAAGCTGTGTCCCAAAGGCCCTTACCCCCAAGATATGAGTTACCATGTTGGCGTCCCATCCTTCGGTCAGCATGGACACCGAGACAACGCATTTTATCCGCTCACCAAGTTTCCCGGGCTTGCCGACCGTGTTCATCACCTCGCGTAACAGGTCCTCATCCGTGAGTTTGTCCGCATCCCGGCCGGGGAAGCGGGCGCGGTATTCGGCCTTAAACTCTTCGATCTCCATTGCCGCTATTTTTTTAAATTCCTTGCTCATGGCCTCGCCCGATTCAAGCTGCTCGCTGTCGATCAGAATGGTATTCGGCCTCCGGCTCCATGTCCCGTTCTGCTCATTGCTGAAAACCGGCATGCTCCCTGGGACAATGATGGTGGAATCATCCGAAAGGGTTTTTTCCCATCCGGCAATGTAATCAAATATGAGCTTTGATACATTGCAATTATTGCAGACCACAATAAAGACCGGCGGTGTAAGCCCATTAGTCCCGGCCCCGGCATTTTGTTCCCACCGATGGTGGTATTTTTCATAGTTGTCATAGAGACTTTTTAGCGCCCCTTCCAGGATTGCCGGTAGTTTCGGTTCTCCGCTTAAGGCATGGGTCTTTCTGCCCTTTTTGGGAAGATGATCACGGATGCGGAGCCATAGATCCCGGTATGTGGGCTGCTCCCCTGTCATGGAATCGTCGGCTATGGGCACGCGAGGGACTTTGACGATGCCGCACTCTATGGCATCAATAAGGGAAAAATCAGAGACCACCCAAGGGAAAAGCGTCCCCTCGGGATAACCGGAACCGCTCAGGAAGAAAGGCGTGGCCGATAGGTCGTAAATCGCCTTTATGCCGATCTTGCACTTTACTGCTTCTAGTCCTGAAATCCATATTCGAGCAGCCTCTTCCCTTTTTTGTGCCTCTTTTCTTGCATCACCTTTCAGCTTTTCTTCCGGACTTTCCGGCTTTCGACGGTAACAATGATGGGCCTCATCATTAATAACAAGGACATTCTTCTTATTTCCCAGCTCACGGCAGACGCGGCGCACCATCTGGACAGATGTTTCAGTGAAGGGGCTGGCTTCTTTCCCGGCAAGAATGTTTTTAGTAAGTCTGCTCGCTCTGTTTCGTTCTCTGAGTTTAAAGGCATGAAAGTTGGTGATAATGATCTTAGCCTTTCCCAATTGATTGAGTAAATCGGGTGGAACGATATCCATTTTCCGGTAATAATTTTGAGGATCATTCGGCAGGAGCACCCTGAGACGATCCCGTATAGTAATGCCGGGAGTCACGATAAGAAATGTATCTGAAAAACGGACGTCCTGCTTGCCG
>JAFDAE010000491.1 GCA_019314005.1 Deltaproteobacteria bacterium
GACCAGAAGTCCATTGTCCGTCAATTACAATATGAAAAAAATATTAGATTTAGTAACTCAACACCATATAATTTTCCTCATAGCATCACTGGTCTTTGCCCTGCCTTTTATCTCCTTTGCGCCATTTGTCAAAACAGTTGATAACGTGGACTATTTTACCCTTGAAGACGATCCTGATGTTGAGTTTTATAATGAATTCAAGAAGGTCTTTGGAAATGACGAGTTTTTCGTAATTACGTTCGAAAAAGACGATATTTTCACGACTAAAAACCTGACTCTCCTTAAGAACATTACCGAGGAACTGGAAACTATAGATGAGGTCAGGGAGATCAAAAGCCTTGCCAATGTTGACGATACAATCGGCGGTCCGGACTATTTTGAAATAAGAAAGTTTTTGCAAGATATCCCGGAGGATAAAAGTGGATTGGCAAAGTTAAAAAAACAGGCAGTCAGTAATCCTCTATATGTGAAAAATCTCATCTCGTTGGATGCCCGAACAGCCGCAATCATGGTTTCAACTTACGACCTGCCTGATGACGAGGATTACAGAAAGAGGTTGATCGAAAAGTGTGAAAGGATACTTGATCATTATCGCAAGGATGTGAACAACTTTTACCTCGCAGGCTGGACCACAACAAATCTCAGCCTCAGTCAGTATTTAAAAAAAGACATGGCAACGTTCATTCCCATCACCTACCTCCTGATTATCCTGAGCATCTTTTTCTTTTTCAGAAACGTCAGATTGACCCTTCTGGCAATAGCCAATATTTCCGTGTGCATGGGCTGCACCATGGGGCTCTTTTCGCTTACCGGCATTACCCATAACAACGTCACCGCGATTGTTCCGCCTCTTGTCATGGCGCTTGCCCTCTGCGACACTGTACATATCTTTTCCCATATGAAAAAAAGCGTGCTCTCTGAATTTCCTGATAAGCGAAAGGCCCTCACAAGTGTTTTGAAAAGGGTTGTTATGCCGTGCTTTCTCACCACCCTTACAACGGCCATCGGTTTTCTGTCCCTTGCGATAAGTGAAATCCCTCCGATAAGGGAGTTCGCCTTGCTCGCCTCCGCCGGAATGGTCTTTGAATTTATCTTTTCCTTTTTTCTCCTCCCACCACTTATTCTTTTTTTTGCGCCGGAAAAGATCTATCAGGATTATGGAAAGAGAGGCATGTCCTCTTTCCTCGGTCATATCAATGGCCTTGTGCAAAGTCACAGTAGATTCATCGTCCTTTTGAGCATAGTTGTCGTTATTATCGCCTGCTTTTTCACAAGTAAAATCGGTGTAGAAACCAATCTTGTCGATTTTTTCAAAAAGAACAGCCCGGTTCGCACATCTATTGATTTTGTTGAAAAAAGATTGAGCGGAGTAGGCAGTCTCGACATTTCGCTTCAGACCGAAGAGGAGGACGGCTTTAAGATTCCGGCAAATCTACAAGCTATCGACACGCTCCAGCAATATATAAAGTCATTAAAAGGAGTGGATGTAACCATCTCATTTGTTGACTTCATAAAGGATATGAATGAGTCCTTTCATGGAGAGGAACCGGACCATTACACGATTCCTGAAACAAGAGAGCTGGTTTCCCAGTATCTTCTTCTTTACGACTCGGATGAGACCGAAGACTTCATCAATGAGACCTACGATCATGCCAGGATATCTGTCAGAATCTCGGAACATAGCACAACCGGACAGGAGAATCTAATAGCTGATATACAGAGATTTATAGAAAAAATGGACCACTCAGGCATAAACATCCGGATTACAGGCAGGGCAGTACAGGATGTCAACACCATTGATGCCCTGGTAAAGGGACAGGTCTACAGCTTGACCATAGCCGCCGGCGTTATCTTCGTTATTATGTTCCTCGTGTTAAAGTCCTTTGCAATTGGATGCTTGAGCCTGATACCCAACCTGTTTCCGATAGTACTTAATTTCGGAATTATGGGTGTTGCTGGGATACCGCTCAATACGGCCACCGCCCTCATTGCTGTGGTGGCGCTTGGTATTGCCGTGGATGACACCATACATTTTCTATCCGAGTACCGGGAAAAAAGAGCCAAGGGAATAACCATCTCCGAATCGCTAAATCTTGCAATCCTTGTCAAGGGGCGGGCTATCGTGTTATCATCACTTAT
>JAFDAE010000106.1 GCA_019314005.1 Deltaproteobacteria bacterium
GCATCTTCGACGATCTCTATAGGTCCGGTTGCGAGTGCTGCGCCAACATCGATTTCATCGTCTTCGTTGAGTTTTAGGAAGGCGATTGCAGCAGAATCAGCATAATTGCGTGCTTTTGTCCACACGTCGTTAAAGAGGGTGATAATGTCGCCAGAATTGCGGGTCTTGACTTCTATGCCGTCTTTTTTGAATGGAGGTATGCGTAATAGGCTCATTCCATTCCCTCCAGTATGTATGAATACTCGACGGATAATGATGTGTCACTGGCGTTATCGCTTTGCATTTCAATGCGTACATCGTTGCGGATTGCTAATGCGCCATCGATGATCGGAAGTATGTCAGGATCAGAGTCTTTCGTGAAATCCTGATCGTAGAACTTCTCCATAGATCCAGCGTTTAGGGTTTTCGTGTATAGTCTGATTGATATAGATGCTCCTGATGTGCAGTTTGATATGTTTACGAGGAGTGAGTGTAGCTTTTCTCGTTTGGATGTAGATATTGTTACGATGTCAGCACCAGTTGAGCCGGAGGTTGCTGTTCCTGCGTAGAGATTCGCCGTTGTGGTCGTTCCTTCTTCTTCGGATCCTGACTGGCGGTCTATTATTGCGTTTAGTTTTGTTAGTGTTTGCATGTCAGTCATGAGTATACCTCAACATCATCAAAGTAAATTTTTGTATCATCTCTATTAGCCCAATGACCCAACGCAATTGATCCTGCTGCAGGAGATCCTGCTCCGAAGTTTATATCAGATTCATATTGAACCCGCACACCACCTATCCATCTGTAGATTCTGCCAAACTTTATATTGTTAATTGCGTCATACCAAAACACTCCTTCGAATTTTTCGAATGTGTTCATTGATGTGGATTGAAAAGTCAAATATCCATAAGAAGAGTGATTTAAACGGGATTTTACGTTATCAGTCGATAGTCCATTCAACCTAGCCCAAAAAATCACATATGCTTGCGGCTCGAGAAATGTGTTATGTGTTAAAGAAGTGTTTGCCCACGGTGATGCACTAGATAGATAACTGGAGTTTCCGGTATGTTTTACTGATGTGTTCAAAGCACCTGTTCCATTTCCACTATATGTCCAATCTGCGAATGTCATGTTTTTTATCTCCTATGATTCGAATGGTTCTATGAAGTCTAAGCTCATCGCACCTGGATCGTTATGATCAAATCCTTCTATGAAGTCCAAATTCATTTCTGGAGGGTTACTGTAGTGATCAAAGTCTTCTGTTAAATTTAGATTACTCATGATGTAAGGTTCAACATGATCGAATGATTCCTTAAATATCTTGGTGATTTGTTTTGTTGCGAGTTTGACCATATTATTGTACTCCTATATACGTTTAATACACTATCTTGATGTCGTCGAGATAGATATAAGCACTCTTGTTATAACCCAAATTGTTGCCCCACGTTTTAACTTGGATGGTTCTTGTTCCGTTTGGTGTGAGTGGAATTACGAACCGATTCCAGCTATCTATCGGAATTTCGCCTGAACTTGGGTGCATATATACTTTCGGGATACCATCTTCATATATGTACATACTTGATATAGTTGTGTCTCGTTTAAACATTACATTCAATACTGCGTATGCAGTAACACTGGGAATAACAAAATCTTTCTGAGCAGTGACGTATAATGTGTATGATGCGCTAACCCATTTAGCTATTACGCGAGAACGTAATGAATGTGTGCTCGATATGTAATATGTGCTATCTGCGACCAGACTACATTCTGCACCTGCACCAGTACCACAAGAACCTGCCCATCCTTGAACAGTGCCATCATTGAAATCGTCTTCGTAAAGAGACGTCATTGCATTTGAATCTATGAAATTGTGGGTTATGATGAGGTCTCGATCCTCTTCCCATACAGAATAGGCAGCATCTGCGTATCGTGATACCCTTAATGTGATGTCCTCTGATGCGGCTACTGTTGGTGTGGTTCTTTGTATTAGATCAGTGCAGATGAACCTTCTGCCGGATGCTTTGCTGATTGCACCGAGTTCCTGCGCAGCCCCTGGAGTCCATCCACCAGTGTTCGTTATCCCGACTATCTTGAAGTATTTGGTTGCGGCTTCCTGGTTTAGGATGTACGGCTGATAACAGAAGTTCATGTTCACACCGATAACAGGTGCGATGTCGTTATGATATGTAGTCATGGAGACGCTCCGAGATTAACATACGAACATTCGATTGATACGATGTTTCCTAATCTACCATACGAACCTTCGATTGATATGATGTTTCCTAGTCTGGTATACGCTTCTTCGAGAGAACACTGGACTGGTCTATGTTCTGATCTTACTGGTCGATGTTTTGACATCTTATGCTTCCCGATACGCTTCTATTGTGAATGTTCGGTCGGTTCCGGCTGTTTTTGTTGCGGTTACCTTGCATCCATATCGGTACTGATCAAGGCGAATAGTGAATCCAGGAGGCGATTGTGCGCCAGATAGGGTTATAGTGTCTGCCATCTCGATGTATGAGCCTGCTGATTCCATCCGGTAGTATTCTTTGAAATCGTATGTGTCTCCTGCTGCCATGTTAGATAGGTCTATTCGTAATATGTTTCCATTTATGATTTTGGATGGAGCATCGTCAATGAATAGAGATGTTTCGGCAGCGGATACAAGTATGCTGGATCCAGTGCGGGTGAGGTCGAGTATTTCATCGATTTTGGTACTTATGGCGTGTAGAGAGTCGTCAGCAGATACGAATAGAGTACCTTCTATCTCGTCTAATGCAACGATGACTGATGCGTTTATAGCAGACGGATGGATTAAGAGAACTTCATCTCCGACGGCAAGTGGGGTTGTGAATGCAGCGTGTGTGAATGCACCGTCAGATGATGCGTACGCCGTTACTGGGGTTTTTTCGCCCTGCGGTGCTAATCCAGTTCCTGCACTGTCCCAAACTACATATACGTAGTAGTCTTTGAAGAAATTGTCCGGGAAGTCTGATGCATCTCCGTAGTTGGGGAGGGCGGATATTTTGAAGTGTGTTGTGTCGGTGTATGTTGTTACAGTTCCACGGAATACTAGACCATGGTGTTGAGATAGTACTTTTGAGCGTTGCGTTATTCTGGCATCACGGAGTTGTGTTGGCATTGTGGATCACCTATGAGTTTACACCGTATGATAGGGAGATTTGGGTTTTTCCGGTTGCGCCAGCGTTCTTTGATGTCGTTGATTTGTTTTCAAGCTGAAGGTGCAGTTCAGATGTCTCGTCAGCATCTCGGTATGGAATGTCTACGTCAGATATGTTGTAGTAGTAATAGGTTGTACCGCCGATTATTTTCGTTGCTCCTGCTGTTGGGAGGTCGATGTCTATGTATCCAATGATGTCGTTTATAGCGAATGTGTCACGAGAATAGAACCATAGGCGGTATTTTAGTTGCTGGAGAGAATACAAAGAGATGTTCATCAGGGTTATCTCATCTCGTTCTATTGTGAAAGATTCGTTCTCGGATGCGTCTTGGATTAAAGCGTCAGTAAAGTATGTGTCGCCGTCTATTTCGAGCCACTCACGGTTTTCCCCAACACTATAGAGGGATGCGACTGATGACATGTATGCAGATGCAGCGGGATTCGTGTATGCCTGCACAGATAGCTTTGTCGATACGGCAGTCGTTGTTATTTTGAGAGTGCGGAACTTCTTATATGGAATCTGGAAGTATGCCTGAGCGTCCGGTGAGAATGATCCTTCGTTGTCTATCTGAATGGTTATAGATTTGTTGGCTTTTATGAGCATGCTCCGACAGTGAGTTTCATCATTGTCGTGGAGAGACTCTGACATCTTCTCTTGCAAGCCAGTAGGGAGTGTGACAGTACCATTGACAAAGTTAAAGGTGGTTATACCAGATGTGACTGTTTTAGTTCCACCGTCGGACGGATATGTTATCTGGAGGCTCTTTTCTTCGATGTCTCTTTTTTCTTGATTAATTGTTTTTATTTCTTCAAGGATATTCTTGGATTCCTCTTGGGTATCCATTTGAAGAGATGTTTGTTCACTTATCGATAGCAGTAGCTCATCTACACGGGTCATGGTATCAAGCCACGTTTCTTGAGGAGGGTTAGGAGTCATATTGGTTGTCCGTTTTTAGGAGGTTGGGTAGAATCGGTGATGTTGTGTATCACCGATCCATGTATTTACTCGGTCGTAGTGAGGAAATGCTCAGTACCTTCTACGAATACATTTACGTCGAGAGTCGCGTCTGTGACATATCCAGCTACTCCATAGCGGAACATGAGACCTTCAGGTAGCTTTCCGTTTTCTACACTTAGGACTTCGGTTTCTGACGCTCCTACGTTTATGTCGAATAGTACGTATGCTTCATCCTTGTATGTGTCTTCTCCGACATCAGACAGGTCACAATCAACAAGCATTAACCGGTGGGCTGCTGTTGCGGTTATGTTCGTTACGATGATGAGCGTCGGCTTAAATAGGGTGTTGTTGGTGTTTCGGTATATCTGGGTCGGAGTACCAGTCGTCGCTACTACCGTCGGAATGGTTGATCCAGGATAAGTGTTGTTTACCTTTAGCATGTTGTTAGCCCTCCAGTAGGTTGTTCATGTTGAACGTCGTGTAGTAGTGGGGTTCATGGTCGAGAGGTTCACTGAGCCGATACTTGTAACCCTTAACACCGAGGATGCAACTTTTTAGGGTGTACTCCGATGGGTTCTTTATTATGAACGACGGCTTGAACATCGTATCGATTGCTGTTAGTGTTACAGTAGGTGCACTTATCGGTGATAGCGATGGTGTTATTCTAGCTATTCCCTGCGTTTTTGTTCCCAGTAGGTAGTTTCCTGATCCTGGATTGGATATCTGGACTTGAACGTTCCTGTCCGATAGTATACCAAACGCAAGGTTGTAGAACATCATGTAGCCTCCCGTTTCTGGTTCCAGCCAATCAGAAACGTCGCTGGCGTTCTTCTCTTTTCCAGCTGCGAGGAGCCAGTTAGTTTCGTCTGTGGTAAGACGTTGCAGAATTTGCTGGCGATTCGTTATCTGGAAAAATTTGGTGTTCTTCCCGTATATCAGTTGCAGGTTATCGTTCTCGTGGAAGATTTGATAATCTGCAGGATATACTTCTGTACTTTTAATGTTTCGTTCTGATAGTGTCATGGTTGGGTGGGTGATTATATGTCCTTTATCGCTGATAAAATGTCACCTGTTGGGGCATCGTTGCGTAGGGCACGCTTTAGGATGTACGATAGGTGAAAAAGCGTTGTCTCTATCTCTGACACGTCAGGCAGAGATACAAGCTTTATAACGGCATCCGACGAGATGTCGTTAATCGATGTCATCTCCATACGATATGTGTATTCGATGCCACCGTTTAATGGAACGTACTGAGAGTAGTACGCCCTGTCGATGTGTAGCTTTATATGGTCTGGCACTTCGTCTAATGGCGGAGTGTGCGATCCAAACACATCGATGTACTTGAAATGGTAGAAATCTAATGGGTTCAAGCCAACGTCATCGAGTGTGTAACGTTGCTTGAACTCATTACTGTTGTCCCTAAGAGGGACGCTGAATGTTCTGAATTTCATGATGGTGTTCTCTGTTGATCATGTTATTCGTTTATGGCTTCAGTACATCGCACCCATTATGATGACATGGTATGTGGTCGATGTCGTGGTTCCTGCAAATGACACTACACCAGCAGATTCGGTGACCAATGTATCAATGTTGGGTGTGCCGATTGCAGGAGTCACTACAGGTACACATCTCTTGAAAGGAGTTGTGATCGTTTCACCAGTTGCAACGCCATCAACCTTCAGTGCCATAATGCCGAGTCCTTTTCCGAGTGGCGCAAACATGTTGTATCCGACACCAGAATAGTCTACTTCAACCATACTTATGCACCTCCAATCCGATTAGATTTGTTCATCAGAATCATTGTTCTGAATACTGGGAAGATGTCCTGCGCAGTGTCTCCACACCGTACTTCGATGACCGCCTTCTTGTTCTGTCCGTAGAAAATTGGGCGTTCTGTTATACCGGATGGGTTCTTGTATGCATACATGTGCTGAACATGCCAGAAATCGAGGACTGTATCAGATACCTTGAACCTTACAGCGTTGAGTTTTGGTATATTGGTGTTATCCGCCATGCCAAAGATTGCAGCGTATGTGAGTTTCGGTATCGCGTTGTAGTCCGCCGTCGCGTCGGTCATGCGTTTCAGCTGAAGCGTGGTCTGCTCTGATGCATCGAGTGCGTACATCATTATGCCAGCGTCGTATTCTGTGTTGGCATCAGTGAGGTATACGTCAGTGTCACTTGATGCAGTTGGACTGCCTACGAGCACTTCCATGATGAGTGCATCGTTGGGGATGGTTCCTGGTACAGAAGGAGCATCGATTGCATTGTCTCGTACTGCCATCGCAACAAGACCGTCTATACACCTCTGCTTGATTGCAGCGATCTTTGCGAGTGGAGTTTCCTGGATAGGCTCAAAGCCACCGAGTGGTATCGGAAGCGGTCTTGCGCCCATTCCATCACCTGGATCGATCGTCATAGCCTCGTTTGGCACGATCTGTTTATCGAAGTGATCGAGTGGGTTGATCGTTCCTCTCCTCTCGATAAGGTATCCACGAAGACCGAATGGCTTGTCGATGGTTGCTTCGTTTACGATGGTCTGGATCTGCGGTGTGATATTCTGCTCGAACATAGCCAGTTCACTACCGAAAGCAACAACAGCATCACCCTGTGCGTATGCAAGCTGCGTACCCCAGATCAGTATCGGAGATCCACCGCGTTTGAATGTGACACGAGAGACTGTGTTGAGAGGTGCTCCACCAACGCCATCAGCAGGTACGTTCGCTACTGGACACTGGTCAAACATTCCGGTGAATACCATCCACTTTCCGCTATCGATGGTTTGGGATTCGAGCCAATCGGATGCGGTGTCAGCTGTCTGGTCTGATCCATCGAGACCCCAGTATTGACAGTTTGCCTCTACGGGAGTTTTCATGTCAAGATCACAGAAATCAACGGCATTCGTTTTGTCACCAGGGACAATTTCACGAACGATGTAATCGCTCGGTGAGCTGCCTTCTGTGACTGCCATTGCGGTGTGAAGTGCGATTGCCTTTGCGTACTTCTTCCTCATTTCGAGGACTTCGAGTGGCAGGTCAGATACAGGATCAAGCATCTTAAGCACCTCTGGTAATCATCGAAAACCCTGCGCGTGGTGCTGGTGCTCTTGTCTGTTCTTGTACGGTTCTTTGCGGAACGGTTCCACGGTTCACTGCTCTTGGCTGTGCAGCCTCTGCTAGCGGAAGCAT
>JAFDAE010000492.1:0-464 GCA_019314005.1 Deltaproteobacteria bacterium
TTGATAGAACAGCAGACTATATGCCAGATGTAGAGAACAATGAGAACCCTATAGGTACACTGCGTTTCACATATGTTAATATGTCCCGTCAACAATTAGTCCCCACACCCAAAAAAGATGTCATTAAAATGTCTAAACTTATACCTATTTCCCTATCGGATTTAAGTGTAGGTATTATGCTTCAAACTTTCGGTATATTTGTAGGTATCAATATCCCTAAGGAGGACGCTGCTAAGTTCAATTTACACCCCGCAAGCTTCTGGGCTGCAAGTGGTGGTATGAATGAAGCCGGTCAGGCTATCCAACCGGATATCAAAGTACTGACCCCTGACATTAATGTATCTGAAGCCTTACAGTTGATACGTACACAGCTAGTTTTATTACTTGAAACTAATAACTTAAGTTCTACGGCTATTGGTAATGTAGAGGGTCAAGATATAGCCTCGGGCATTGCCTTAATCATA
>JAFDAE010000492.1:509-2646 GCA_019314005.1 Deltaproteobacteria bacterium
GATACTTTAGAGGACGAGAAGAGGCAACAAAAGAAGTATATACCTTTTGAGAGGGATCTCTGGGGTAGAGTACTACCTATGTATATAGAATATGGTCTAAACTCCAAGCTAATAACTGAGGAAATACCTAGGTTACCTGAAGGGTTAGATGTACTAGTATTATTTAAAGAAGCTCAATTGATACTATCTGAGTCTGAGAAATTGGACCTTATAGAGAGAAAACGTAACTTAGGTGTCATGTCTCTAGAAGCCGCTTATACATTATTACACCCCGGTTTAGATAAAGAAGAGGTTAAGGCCGCCTTAGAGGAACTTAAAGCCGACGAGAATGTGGTAGCCGCCCAGCTTAAGATTGCTGAGTTACAAGCTAAGATTGATGTAATGATGCATGATATGGGTGTCGTATCTGCTAATGAGTTAAGGGGTACTCGGTTTGATGCTGATGGTAACATGACGTTTACTACTAAGATCAATCCCGATGAGACTCCTATACTGGATGAGATAGATGACAATGAGGGCTAGTTATGGCTTCTTCAGATGATTACATATCTACTGGGAGAGATTTATTTAGCCTCAGTAGAGTCCAAACAAGATACATTTATGATAGAGTCCAGACTTTGTTAGTACCTGCTTTGAAACGAGAAGCCTCTGAGAGGGAATTAAAAAGAATCCTTAGGGGTATTCAATCAGGTTTTGATAAAAAGTTTAGTGTTGACTTCAATGATGTAGAGACCCAAAGGATAGTTACCAAACTATCTAGGCGGGTAGATAGAGAGATTAATAATCAACTCAAAAAAGCCTCAATACCCATAGCTATGGAGGGTAGGAAATTCCTCAAAAGAGTCTCAAGTGTACGTAAAGATAGTGCTACTTCCATGGCTCTTAAACTAGACGGTATTAGTAAAAAGGTCTTCGATAGGCTCACTGAAGGTATCGAGAGGGCTGCTCAATCAGGTGAATATGGCGAGGTTTTAAAAGACTTCAATAAATCACCTAGAACTAAAAGAACTAAAGGGCAGCTATCTACAATATTTCAGAGGGCAGGTTTTGAAGGTAAGGTATTAGCTATTGATGAGACTGGTACTATTGCCGCTGAGTTAACTAAGAAGAAGATGCTAGATAATAAGGTACTCCTCTATAAGTGGCGTACTCAAGGTGATAAGAAAGTAAGACCTACTCACTCCAACCTATCTAACAATATATATACTGTAGACGGTCAACCCCACCAAGTCAAAGGTAAACAATATAGGGGTGCTATTGACCCAGCGTATAGCTCAGAACCTATTATACCTAGAGAGGCTTTTAACTGCCGTTGTTGGGCTATTCCTGTAAACCCTAAGGATCTATAATGGCTAACTTCAATCAAGATATTATGGACCAAATAGAGGGGGTAGATGACCTCCTGATAGTGACCCTAGCATCTGTTAAGGGTCCAATAGTAGCTGAAATCAAGAAGCGCATACGGGCAGGTTTCGGGGTTGCAGACGATACTAATGAGGTGTCCACTAAAGAGACTCTAGCTCCCTTATCTGAGGAATACCGTAAGCATAGAGGTAAATCTAAACTAAGTCCTAATGCATCTGCTAATAAATCCAACTTAACATTTACAGGTCAAATGTTAAGATCAATCATCTCTAGAGTAAGTGGTGATGTTCTAACAATATTCTTTGCTAATGCTTCAGCTAACCAAAAAGCTGAATGGGTATCTAAGGATAGACCTTTCTTCTCCTTAACGAAAGAAGAGGAGCAATTCATACTAGATCACACAGATAAAATATTAGATGAATACTTGAATACCTTGAAGGACACTTCAAAGGTTGTTAAATAATCATATGGGTTTATGACCCATCTAATGAACTTTAGGAGTTTATTATGTCAGAAGAGAACAAGCAAGTAGAAGTCAAACCAGTTGAACCCATCGCTAAGGTTGTGGAAGAAGTAGAACCCAAGCCTAATGATGATGAGACGGTAGCTATCGCGACCTTTAGAAGTATGGAAAAGACCATGGTTAAAAGGCGAGACGAGGCTAAGGCACTTAAAGAAGAGCTTGCAGCATACAAGGCTAAGGAATCTGAGGCCGAACAAAAACTGTTAGAGGAGCAGGGCAAACATAAAGAAATTGCCGAGATGTACAAGA
>JAFDAE010000493.1 GCA_019314005.1 Deltaproteobacteria bacterium
CGTAAAAGTGGAAATAAGTATACAAAGACCTGCTCTTTAAGCTTATGGACATGTTTCACGAATGGTTCTCATGATAAAAGTTGACGTGATTGTCCACCAGGGTTTTATTTTTATAAATAAACTTCGCTGAGAAGAAACCGGGGTGCTGAAGCCATGGAATAAATATTTTATCTCCCGGCCACAAATTGAGATCCAACAGCTTGTCATTATCAATCCATTGCAGGACTCCTTCTGGAGAGTCGATCAGGTCGCCATGTACATGATCTGCCGTAAATATATATGTATACCAGTCTTCATCGTTGGCGAACCCTGGAAATGTGATTAATCCCTTGAATACCAGGTCAGATACATGCAGGCCGGATTCTTCGTGGATTTCTCTGATAGCGCACTCTTCAGGTGTCTCACCGGGCTCCAGTTTGCCTCCCAACCCATTCCACTTACCATGGGGCATATCGTTTTCCTTTTTGATCCGGTGGATCATTAAGGTCTTCCCGCTTTTTCGAACATAACACAAAGTTGCCAATTTCATGAACGTTCCCATGGGTTCTGCATGGTCTGAATGGAGTCCCGATTTTAATATTTGGGCGGCGGCTCAGAAGCCAAATCACCAGGTCACTAATGTCTTCGGGGTACAGGCATTTTTTATGGTCAAGGCCTGGTGATTTTTCGGTCATCTCAGTGACTACCATTCCGGGGCAGATGGTGTTGACACGGATATTCACGCCCTGGTTCTCGCGCTGGATATATTCACCCAAATCATTCAAGGCATGTTTGGATATCCCATACACTGCATCGTTTTTGTAATACTCAATACCGGATTCAGAGCTGATATTGATAATGTGGCCGCTGCGTTGGTCTCGCATCAAAGGCAGCACATTTCGGATCGTTAGAAATGGCCCCCGCAGGTTTATATCCATAACCTGATCCCAGGAGTCAATGTCTAATTCGTAGGTTGCTCCGCCTTTATAAATACCAGCGTTATTGATCAGGATATCGATCTTATCGTACGCTTCGAGGGTGGTTTTGATCAAGATATCCACATCATCGGTTTTGGAAACGTCAGCCTGGACATATTTGGCCTCACCACCGGCATCTTGGATATCTTTTACTGTGGCTTCCAGGCGATCCTTGCGCCTGCCGCATATGACAACCTTGGAGCCTTCTAACGCAAGCGCAATCGAGACGCCTCTCCCAATACCAGTTCCCCCACCGGTTACAATTGCGACTTTGCTCTTTAAAGAGTTATCCATTTTTTCGTTAACCTCCATCCTTGGCATTTAGCGTCTGATATGAAACCAACTGATATTTCTTTAGATGGGTTTGTTTATCAAGACCACAGCCCTGGTATACCTGTTGGTCGGATATCACAACCCGCAATATGAGATGATGGGTTTGACCAATATCTGTTGAGCGGAACATAATCGCCCATTCTCCAGGATTCACCTCTTCGGTCTCAGCCAAACGATAGGCATGCACTGAAGTGTTCCCGGTCTCCTGTTGAAGAAAATGCTCGGCAGCCTGTGCGATTGGATCGTAGCAGGTGCGCCCACGCAGATTGGGGTAGTGAACCTGCCGGCGTCCATGAGCATCCAAGATCTTGTAAACATTTTCGCTGTTCACGCGTCCGTAAAGCAAACTATCCGGCAAGTATAAAAGATTGGTAGCAAAGCGGTGCCCACCTACATGCGTCGATTGCCAGACTTCAGCGCTGCCTGATGCCTGTGTCTCCATGGTTTCATACACTGGCAGGCCAAATTTTGCACAACATTTATCTCTACGGCCGTGTGTACACACCAGATAGATGGACTTCTTGCTAAGCTGTAAACCGTATTGCGGCTCGCCGATTAAAACCTTGGGTATGTCAATATCAAGCAGGTCTTCATAACTGCCCAGATGGAAGCTGTACAAGGATGGTTTATCTCCTCTAGCCACAGCAATGTAGAGATGGATTTCTTTCCGTTGGGTCTTTTCCTGTCCTATTATTAGAAGAGTTTTAAGGGCGGTTGAACTCTCCTCAATTTCAGTTAGGTACGCCTTGATGGGTAGAGGGAGGTTACTATCCGGGATGGCTTTTTTACCCCAAGCCCCATTGTATTCCAACAACAGGTAAGCCTCAGTGTGCGTGGCAGTGCCAAAGATCTGTCCTTCAGCTTGCAAAGATAAATCTGAACAATAGATTTGGTCGGCAGTCATTTGTTGAGCGCCTCCTCAATCTCATCTGTGCGTTTTGTGATTGTTTCAGCCAACGAACGGCAGCGCTCGGCGCCCGTTTCCCAATCACCAATCTGCTTACCTTCGACTTCAGCAAGGGCGTTGTATACCAGCCGCAGCAATCGCATTGCCTCTGATGGAAAAAAACTCAAAGCTGCAAGGGTCTTTTCAACCTGGACGCTGTGCTGCCGCAGATGCGAATCGAAACGGTGCAGGCGGAAGTCCACCGCCATGGGGGTATCCTCCCAGTATTTGGAGGGCGTTTGGAGTTCATCTTGTGTTATGCTTGCGAACTCCCGAAGTATCCTGGTGTGCAGTTCGTCATAATATTCCAGCATATCGGAGAATGTACCGCCTTCGTTCAGC
>JAFDAE010000494.1 GCA_019314005.1 Deltaproteobacteria bacterium
CTATTAGCCTTGACAATCTTATCAACGTTCACCACCACATGCTGATGGCATTCTCCTTCATTTATAAACCGTTCGATTCTGGACAGAGTCTGCTTCATTGAAAGGTTATCTATCGAATAAGGATAGATTGTGTGAGCGAAGCGAACCACGATCAACAAGCAGTCCAAGATATTGGTCCTCATATACGCACCATTTTCTTCTTTAATATTTCAACGATCCTTTCAGAGGCCTTACCATCCCAGGATTCAGGCTTTTTCCCTGTTTTACCTTCCCCTTCCAGTATTTTTTCGGCTTCCTCAAGTATTCTGGATGGAGAATTTCCCACAATAACATTGGTTCCTTCAGATACTGTAATCAGAAATTTGAAAACTCGCTAACTATCTTATATAATTATAAATAAAAAGCATAGACAAGAAGATCGTACTTATGTATAGTAATCTGGATTGTTTTACAAAATCCAGATTACTATGAAAAAGCCATCTAAAGTCATCGTCTTAAATCAGGATCTCGTTCGGGAGAAACTTCGACAAAAGAAGTTTGACGATGTATGTTTAAGCTCTTGGGGCCACCTCGATGAGTTTATACAGTTCATAACTTCTTTAGGTCTTTTTACCATGCTTGCCCAATTAGGCTTAACAACCGGGCACAGCGGTATTCCTTTTTATCTTTTGGCAATGCTGGCCTTTGTTAAGCCTTTTTTTGGTATAAGGTTTGATGATAAGGAACGGGGACGAAATAACTTCCCCAACTATGCATCACAGCTTCAAGCCATCTTTGCCCGATCTTAAATCCCAAAAATATCAAAATAGCCTGCTATTCTATCAACTTTTTCAAAATAGCCTGCTATTCTATCAACTTTTGTGATTTAAAATCGAACAAATCTGACCCAAATCTATGCGCCTACTTGGGGAAGTTATTTCGTCCCCGTTCCTTACGATTTTGGGGCCAGGTGTTATAAAACTCCTATTAAACAGTTGGCAAACCTAACCCATTGTAATGTTTAGAAAGAAGCGATTTTAGAGCTTAACTGTTTAATAGGAGTTAAAATAGATTGCATACCCTGTAAGAAATCTTCTCATCAGGGTTGATATTTTACCACTGCTTCGGAATAAAAAATGTGCGTGGTTTGGGATAAAGGCCCAGACATAACAGGTGGTTTGTGTTTCAGGCAAAAAATCTGATAAACGATCAATAAAATTATCTCTGTCTTTATTGTCTCTGAATATGTTGCGACACTCAATTCCCCGGATGATGATGTGATGCAAAACACCGGGTGCGTCCAGGCGGGCTAATCTAGGCATGTAAGTTTACTATCAATAATATAACTCAATGTCAAGCTATTTACTTATTTATGGACGTCCCGCATTTCTTATTTATGGACGTCCCGCATTTTCGTCCCCAGAAGCCAATATCTTCTTAAAGCGGCCGGAAATTTTGTCTTAAACATAGAGAATAACGCTCAGAAATCATTTGTTTCCTTCAGCTTATAACCTTCTGTCTAAACACCTGAGTAGTTACTCATTTATTTAGTGTTAAGCGGTTAGATAAAAACATAAGTAGTAATATTTTTCTTGTCGATCTTTTTTATTTTTGGTATTTAAGCGGACAACAGTATAATTACTTGTTGGGTCGGCAAGATCAGTTTTCAAGATAGGGGATTAACGAATGACAAAAAAGACTCCCCCGCCACAGCCTGTTATAGAACCGCGGAAATGGACATCGCCCGATGAAATCGATCGCGGCATAACAAAGCTGAAGCGCCGCATCGGCGAGTTAGAAATTCTCGATGTTCAGGCCGCGGTGTTGAATGATACATCTATTTAGGAAGTTCCCATTAGTAATGTGCGGGAAACCATTCGTGAGGTCTTTGGTCAATATTCGCCCGAATTCAGAGAACACGAATATATTGAGTTGTGGGACGGTGGCATGTGGGTTGGCATGAGCCATTCGGAAGTAATTGCCGCTAAAGAACGAGGACGAAAGAAGGTAATAGGCATTCTCAATGGACTTGTTGGCCGCATCGCGGAGAAACGCGAGGAACTTGTGGACGGCAACACTCCTACGCCAAAGGCCTTTTTGCATTACCTCAACCTTCACCCTCGAATTGCCGACGTAGCTGGTGATCTTTTTGAGGATGGGTATCCTTGGGAGGCAGTATTCGCGGCATCAAAAGCCTTGGTAAACTATGTCAAAGAACGCTCAGGCGAGCATCAATTGGATGGTGCCCCACTAATGCGAACTGTTTTTTCACGAAACAATCCAATCCTCACCTTTAATGACTTGACGAATCAAACAGAAACCGACGAACAAGAAGGGATGATGCATCTATTTGAGGGTGTTGTATTGGGCATCCGAAATCCAGGAGGACACTCATTCCCGGAAGGGTCTGAGCAACGTGCCGTTGAGTATTTGTCACTAATCAGCCTTCTTCCTTATAGGGTGCAGGAAGCAAAGCGAAGGCGCACACGGTAATGTTGCGACCCCAACCTGTCACTTCACCAGACGCGAATGGACGGCGCACTTTATCGGAGAAGCCGTAATAGGTCGTAATTCTTTCCGCGCGCTGGTGAGTTTGGCGTTATACTGCCGCCGTTGAACAAGGACATGTGCTGGTCCAAAAGAAAGAAAAGAAACAATCAAGAAATTCAAAATTATAGATTCATTGTTGCCCAACATCAGCTTTGAGAAGGATGCTCATTCCGCAACGTCCCATTCGCACCTCTCTATCTGGTCCAAAAAGAAGGATTAAAGCTATGCAGCTAGAACAACTAACCAAAAAAGTAATGAACCTAAGCCTGGAAGAAAGGGCAGAACTTGCCCAGAGACTTCTGGTCAGCTTGGACGAGGCTCCCCCATCTGAGATCGAAAGGCTATGGATGCAAGAGGCTGAAC
>JAFDAE010000495.1 GCA_019314005.1 Deltaproteobacteria bacterium
CAAGACAGCCTTGTAGCTGTGGTCAGCATCTATGAAGATGAACTTGAACTTGGTGTCTTTTAGTCGTTCCGAACACTCATTAGTGGTGCCTTCATGCAGAGTTACGAAACGCTCAAATCCTCTCTCTGCAAACGCTGCATCTAACGCTTCTTTTCCTACCACCTTTGGAGTTGACAGTGTACGCTTGAAGATGTCTACCCCATATACATGACCCCCACTAGGAGCTGCACCATGAGCTAACGCATGTGTCGATGCCCCATGATAGACGCCAAGGTTGGCGTAATTTCCTTTGCCTAAACGAAGAGCCGTGCGGTACATGTAGTGTAACTCAATAGAAGCGTGGAGGGCCGGATAGGGCCACTTATCCCCAAAGCAGTAAGGTTTGTACTCAGTACGCCAAACAGGATGGTGGCTGACACGACCCACTGTCCCGTACCCTAGTTCCTTCTTGTCATACTTTGATCCCATGATTATTTCTCCTTTATCTCTATAGTCCAATCACCGTAAGGAACAACACCAGTTCCTCTAGATGCTCCAATAGGTGGTACTAGCAAGTGCTTCTCTCGGTCTAAGGAATTGAATAACTCATACAGCTTAGGATACCTCTCTGTACAGTTTACATCATCCATTACCAATATGCCTTTGAAGTGTGGTTCTATACGCTCCAAGAACAGTCGTTCGTCATCGCCGTTATGACTAATATCTAGAAAGATCACGTCAACTTTCGACAGCCACGTTGGATCAATATCATTCACATCAAGCGTCTTATCTAGAACGTTGGGCAAATCCGCAATCCTATGTTTCTCTCCTTCAAGAGAACGGCAGTCATACGTAAGAACGAGGTTCTTTGGATTGTAAGAAAAGTCCTTTGCACTACAACCAGCCCTAGTTCCAGCATCTAAAAAGATAGCCCCATTGAACTGCCAAGTAAGCCAGACACGAAAAGGATCCGTCTTCGGGGTAAGTTCGTTCTTCAATATCTCAGAGCTGTCAATAGTTAATGTCTGCCGCATTTCTACTCCTTTATCTTAAACTTGTCACTCACGTTTTCAAAAGGCATCTCACCCCGAAACCTCATCAACTTGTTCATCAGATTGCCACCGTGAATAACCTGCATCCACGTAGGGTGTCCCTCTCGTATTCCTACCACAGGGTACCCTGACTTCGGGGCTAGCTGATGGCAACACTGGTACGTCGTGAGTAGATCCCCTTGTGGTTCAATAAAAGAAATGAACGGATTCTGTAGTGCCCCGATAGGATAGACGTTACCACTGCACCACTTGTAACCTCGAACTAGATTGAGCCAAAACCGATCATGTTTTGATTTGTGCTGTCTAACGCAGTTCCATATCTTATCGATGTGGTTGGTGCTGATCGCGTCGTCGCTATCCAGTCTAGTTGTAATGATGTAGTCCACGTCTTTGGCTTCTAAGTACTTCTTCAGCGGGGCAGCTGTTGCTACCTCTAGTTGTAGCGCGCGGTGGAACCTATTCTTAGGGCGCTCGACACCTTTCTTCGGAACAGGCAGGTTCTCGAAATCCCCATACAACACCGTAGCAGGGTATGCCTCAATCACCTCCTTGAAGGTATCTGGTGTACGAGCGTCTGCTACAAGGATCCACTCAAAGTTCTTATCCGTCTGAGATTGGACAGAAGGCAAACAGAACTTCTCAAACAACACCTGCCGCTCCGTCAACCACTCAGGGTCAACGTTGTCAATGTTCCAGGGTGTAACAAGGCAGTGCTTCATGGTTTGAATTTCCTTAGTGCATCGAAGTCTTCCGACATTAAAATAGGAGCTACGCGCTCAATAGCGTCAGCATCCCAGTCCCACCACTTTAGCTCAAGCAAATACTCAATCTCTTCGGGACCAAAGCGCTTCCGTACCTCACGGGCAGGATTACCAACTACGATAGAGTAAGGCTCTACATCCTTTGCCACTACAGCCCTGGCCCCTATCACAGCCCCATCACCAACAGTGACACCTGACATGATCGTGGCGTAGCTGCCCAACCATACGTCGTTTCCTATTATGACATCCCCTTTTGTCTTTGGATGCTCAGGTGTCTCCTCACGTAGCTCATCAGAGAAGGAACAAAAAGGGTACGAAGAGATCCAGTTGGTGTTGTGTTCTCC